>DJEH01000139.1 GCA_002431845.1 Prevotellaceae bacterium UBA5903
TGTGGAACGAAATCGTATTCAAGTCAGTAGACTTCATTCTTAAGTCATAATTAAAAAACTAAGGTGAGAGTTAAAGGCTCATTGGGGGTTCAACTCCCCCACACCTACAACAAACAAAACTATTAAACAATGAAATACATAGTACTTACAACAATCGTGCTACTATTCATTCTCGGTGGCGCAAAATTAGCAAATACGGATATTATCACGAGCATGGAGGGGGCAATATCTATCATGGCAAGTTACATTCTTCTCTTCATCGGTAGCAAGCACAACTTACTACCAAGCAGAATAAACCACCTCGTGAAGTGGCTAACCAATACAACTGATAAAGATTGAATTAATGTTGAGTGAACACACGATAGGTCATAGTTCTTCAAGTCATGGGATTGTGTTAAATGTTAGATGTATATATATGTGATTATCGTGTGAATGGCAACAGCGGTTGCCACTTGGGTATTGCACAGATGCAGCATGTTCCATGCGGTGGAGCGACACCACCATACCCAACAAACCTAAAAACTTACAAACAATGGAAAAGATAAAATATACGCTTACAGATAGTGAAGTTCAATATCTTAAGCAATTGTACATTCAAGCAGTAGAAGCGCAACGGACTATCACTTCAATGATAGTAGAAGCTAACGAAAATTTAGCCTCTTATAGCGGTCTAAGCGAAGAAGAGCAAGAAGCACATATCAAAGATATGCTCTTGCTTGATTGCAATGCAGGTCTTCTTGAAGACTTATCCAACGAACTAACAGGCATATATCACATTATTGAAGATATGCGTCAATCACGAAATAAACACATAATCTAACTTACTGCAATGACATCCACCGAACCACAAGTACTCCTATCTGGACAGTACACAATCAAAGAAACTTGCAAGGCACTCGGCATAAGCCGTGAAACCTTACGCAAGTACACCGAACAAGGACATATCAACGTCAAGCATAGAATATCTAACCTACGACCATTCTATGTAGGCAAAGACATAATCCGCTTCTGGAAAGCATCAATCATTTAACCCTTACAACAATGGCAACAAAAGAAAGAACATTCACCGAAAAAGTTATTGAAGTTCAAAAAAACCTCAAAGCACCTAAAAGCCAATTCAATAAATTTGGCAAGTACAAATATCGTTCAGCAGAGGATATTCTTAACTCTGTTAAGCCACTCCTCGCCGATATGGGGCTACTCCTTACCATCCAAGACGAACTCATCCATGATGGCGCACGTTACTATATCAAAGCAACCGCTACACTCACAGATGGTACAAACCACATTTCCACCAATGCTTACGCTCGTGAAGACGAAGTTCAGAAAGGATTTGACGGAAGTCAGATAACAGGTTCAGCGTCCTCTTACGCTCGCAAATACGCTCTAAATGGTCTATTCTGCATAGACGATACCAAAGACGCTGACGCAACCAACGATGGAACTGCAAATGCTAACAACAACGCTCATGAAGAACGCATAGCACTCGCTCTTCAAGAAATCAAAGGGGCGCAAAGCCGTACCACTCTCACCCAAATCTGGAATAACTATCACGACCTACAATCTGACGCTCGGTTTTCACAAGCCATTGCTGACGCTTCTAAAAAATACCCGAAACAATGAGAAACTTAAAACTCAACAAAACAAACGTGCTCTTCGACCCAAAGCAGCATAAGTACACGTATGATGGTGTAGAACTAAAAGGCATAACAAAGGTTATCCACGACCGACTATTCCCCGATGAATACAAAGACGTACACGAAGACGTCCTCAATCAAGCAGCCGAACGTGGTAGCCGTATTCACAACGCAATAGAACTCTTTGAACGTTGCGGCATGACAACCGACAATTGTCCCGAACTTGATAGCTACCTATCAGAGCGCGAAAAAGAAGAACAAAACTTCTTACTCAACCACCGCGAAAGCGAGTATCTTGTAACAGATAGCACCCAATATGCCTCAGCAATTGACATGGTATATCAATCCCCTAAAGGTTTCGTTCTCGCTGACATAAAAACCACCTACAAACTTAATGTAGAGTATGTATCATGGCAGCTGTCTGTATATGCTTATCTCTTCAAACTCGTCAATCCAACACGCAAAATAGCTGGTCTTTACGCAATATGGCTAAGGGGCGACAAATCAAAGGTCGTACAAGTGCAACAACACTCCGAAGACGAAGTTAAAAAGTTGCTCTACACCAACGAACCAATGACTGCAACCGAAGTACCTACAGACTTCAACGAAAGCCATTTGCTTGAACTCAAGCAAAAGGCAGAACAAGCAGCCAAAGCCTACGACGAAGCCAAAGCAAAAGTCCTGAGCATGATGCAAACCAACAACATGCAAAAGATTGATGGAACATACCTAACCATTACTCGCAAGGCAGATACCGAACGACAAACCTTTGATAGTAAGCGGTTCAAAACCGAACACGAAGACATGTATAACGAATATGTTAAGACATCAATAACCAAAGGTGGTCTTCTAATCAAAGAAAAGTAAAAAAACATTCCCACTTAAATAAAACTATTGTACTGAGGGTAGAACTCAGAGTGGGAACAACTTACACTAATAACAACACTAATAATAACACTAATAACAATGAACAGCGCAACATTCATTGGCAATCTCACAAAAGATGCCGTACAAAAGTTAAGCAACAATCAAAAACCTTACACCACTTACGACATTGCCGTAAACGACAAACGAGGACAACAACAAAGCGTTATGTACGTATCATGCATTATGAGTGGTGATACCACTAAGCTAATCCAATACCTTACCAAAGGCACAAAGGTCTGTGTGCAAGGTCGTGTATCGTGCCATGCTTACACCAACAAGCAAGGACAAGCCGTTGCCAACATGGATATGTTTGTATACCAACTTGAACTCCTCGGTGGCAACAAAGATAAGGCAGCTGCACCACAACAACCACAACCAAGCAGCGGTTTCCCACCATCCTCAGCACCTAACCAACCAATCGTAACAGACGATAACGAACTACCATTCTAATATGAAGTACGATTTAAGTCACCAAAGCGAAATAGAGCGTGCAAGAGAACGTTTTAACGCTCTCGTGGATAAGGGTCAAGGCATACTTGAAATAACGCTCTTAAGCGAAAAACGAACACTCAAACAGAATGCTTACCTACACGTCATTCTCTCACTCTTCGCTTGTCAATATGGCGAAAGCGAAGAATACGTTAAGCAAATGTACTTCAAGAGGCATGTAAATACCGACATTTTCATACAGAAAAAATGGGATAAAGTGCAGCAAAAAGAACTCTATTATCTGCGTTCCACTTCCGAACTAACCAAAGAAGAACTGCAAGAAGCCATTGAACGTTTTCGTAACTGGTCTTCCATCAATGCAGGTATCTATCTCCCATCTTCAGAAGAACATAGATTACTGCAACTTGCACAAATTGAAATTGAACGAAACAAAACATACCTATGACAGAAGTAAAGAGTAAGCGTGAAAAAATTATCTACCACATACGCAAAGCTGCAGCCCTCTCACGTGAACTCAACAACAACGACCGCTACAAGTTCAGCGAACAACTGAACAAGTTAGCAATTCAAATAGCATTGAAACGATGAAACTTATAAGCCAACTTATCAACAACCGCAAAGAGCGCATTCAGCGTTCCATGCAGCGCAAAGAAACACTCCTACAAGACGAATATGCAGAGCGTGTTCAAGCAAAAGAGTATAACGGCAAAATGTACATTGCCATTGACGGAATACCATTCATCCAAGCCGACAACATTAAGGCTGATATAGTCAAGGCTCTTACAGACATTCGCCAAACAATCGTACAATACAAAACCAAATAATGCCATACTACATCAAGCGCAAGAGCAGCAGCCGTTCAAAGTCTACACTTAGCAAAGCCATTGCCAAGTTAGACAAAGTCTTCAGTCTTTACATTCGGTTGCGTGATAGTAAGCCATTCGGTTACAAAGCATTCCGTTGCATATCATGTGGCAAGATTAAGCCATTCCATTATGCCGATTGCGGTCACTACTACTCACGCACCCACATGGCAACACGCTTTGACGAGGACAATTGCCACGCTGAATGCTCCTACTGCAACCGCTTCAAAGCAGACCACCTCATAGGTTATCAAGCAAACCTCATCAAGAAGATAGGAAAAGAAAACTTTGACTTACTAACACTCAAAGCACACTCTTCTTACAGATGGTCGCTATATGAGATAGAAGAACGGATAAAATTCTACAAGGCACAAATAGCCGAAATGCAAAAAGAAAAATGAACCAACTACTTACCCCAAGCGAAAAAACTCGCTTACGCAATCACAAGCGTATCATACGCAACTACAATGCGTGCAAAACCAAGCACCCAGAATGGAGCGCAAACAAAATCTACACCTACCTCTCTCTCCTAACTGGATATTCCGTTAGTGGAATTATCAAGGTAGTAAGGAAATATCAAGACATACCAATCAACGAGTACTACAATGGATAAAGAAAAATGTTTCGTATTCTACGAGCGATGGTACGAACAAATGAAACGTCTACCCGACAAAGAACGTTTGCTTATCTACGAAAGTATCTGTGAATACGCTTTCAACCATGTTACAACAGACCTTGCTTACTATCTTGAATGTGTGATGGATAATATCCGTAAAACGATAGATGATGGTGAAGCGAAACATAAAGCATTTTTAGAAAAGCAACGATTGAACGGGACAAAGGGTGGTCGCCCAAGAATATACAATAACCCAACAAAATCCAAAAAACCCATGGGTTATTTGGAAAACCCAACAAAACCCAACGAAACCCAAAAAAGCCATAATAAAAACAAAGAACAAGAACAAGAATTAAAACAAGAACAAGAATTAAAACAAGAACAAGAATTAAAACAAGAACAAGAACAAGAAACCTCTTCTTCATTACATTCAGAAGAGAAATCTATTATAGAGCATAGCTCTACGTCATCGCAAGACGATGACACTGCAAATGCTGCAACAATAAAAATCGTTCGTTCTGATAAAGATAAAGAGATTTTACAGCTGTACAAAGAAGTTGCAGAATACTTCAACAAAGCAATGGACGGCAAACAAATTCAAAAAATCAAAAAACTGAATGACTTCAGAAAGGCTCACATTGCAGCACGGATGAAAGAATTTAGCAAACAAGATTTGTTCAACGTTATTGACAAAGCAGCTGCAAGCAACTTCCTTAACGGATGTGGACGCAATGGTTTCAAAGCAACCTTTGATTGGATATTCCGACCAAACAACTTCCCAAAAATTCTTGAAGGCAACTACGACAATGGAAATCACAACCAACAACAAAACAACAACTCTTTCTCTGATGGAGGAAGAGCAGCACGAAGACAAGAGTTTATTAACCACATTAAGCAAAGGTTCGCACAACCTGACACCGAAACAGACGACATACCTAAAGCGTTACGCGACATCTGAAAACCTCATGTCGCTCTTCATCCCCGAAGAACAAGCAAAGTTTGCACGCAACGCGCCAAAATGTTTCATGGGCGATTGTCCTACCATTGCCGACACACGTGCCATTTGGGGCGAAAGGGTTTCGCTCACATGGTTAGAAAACCAACTACTTGACCTCAGCGAATATGCAGGTACAGGCAATAAGCTAAACCTCTTCCAAATTGAAGACCTTGCACGTATCATGTTGCAAGAGTTCTACTACCTCAAACTTTCAGAGTTCATGCTCTTCTTCGCACACTTCAAAGCTGGACGGTACGGAACATTCTACGGCAATGTAGACCCACTTGTTATCACAACCGCCATACAAAAATTCAAAAACGACCGACTGCAATACATTGCAAGTTTAGAAAAGATTGAGCAAGAGCAAAAGCGAAACAAACAACCTCGCAACGACCCAGAATGCCTAACCTATTCCGAATGGCAAGAGCTAAAATGGCTATTCAACATGGGCTATGAGCGCAACCCACACACCAACAAGATAATATAATACACTCTCTAATAGCATTTATTTCGCGTGTAAGCGATTTAATTTCTTTAGACGATAACTTGTAAGGCAAACAATAAAACATTCTCCTAAAATGAAAAATTCAAGACGCAAAGAAATCACCGACCTCGCAAAGGAAATCTTTGCAGCGGGATATTACCGCAGCGATACTGACGAAGACCACCGCAAAAAAGCTACATACGCTATCTGTGCTGCAATAATCTTCTACAATGTAGCAGACGAAAAGTTAAAAAGCAAATCTCTAATTTCTAAACTTCTCGGATAATGGATTTTAAAACAACACCATTCTGTCTTGTAACTGCAAAGAAAATACAAGATGGTCTTCTTCAAGGCGCTATCAAAACTAAAGATGGCAAGGACGTACGTATATTAGACTACAGAATTAAAAGCGAACGTCCTATGATTGCAGCTGCCGTACAATACCAACACGGAGAAGAAGTGCTATGCTATAGCGAACAAGGTATAGAACGTACTAAAAATTATGTGAGTAATAACCTTGACCTCATACTTGAAGTCCCATACGATTACACCGAATACGATGGTTTCTTGCCTAAGCAATACCAATCATGTATGGTAAAAATGTACAACACTTATACCAAGTTGCACTCATGGACTATTGCAGTTTGTGCCAAATTAAGCAACGGAGAACCAACATTCTTCCAAACCTACGAAAGCGAAAAAGACTATTACACATGTGTAGCTGACGAAGTTCTTCCACTCAACAACATCACGCTCAAACTCTACGGCACAACAAAATCGTATGAGCAACTATTTGTGTAAGCACAAGTAACAACACTTATGCAAGTCTGTATCTATTGGACATGCAGCCGCCAAGCACGGCTCAAAATATGCAAAAGGTTTGGCATCCGTCCTTACCTCATGGTGAATGGCGAAACATATTGTACCATCCGTAAGGAGGATACCGACCTTTTCTTTGAAACGATGAACAGAGGATTTTTTAAACTCCGAAACAACCATTAAACAACAAGGTGCTACCACCGCTCATAGTTCGAAACCTCGCAAGTATAGAATACTAATCGTATGCGATGGCAGCTCATTTAAAATGCTGAAAGCCCTATGTACACTACAATATGGATTGAGGGGGAGAAGAACCTTAACGACTTCTGTATGAAACGATTTAAGGAAACCCCACATTTCGTTGAAACCATTGGCAGGGTTGGTTCTGCAAAGGTTTACGAAATATACAAATGGAGAGAAGACAAACAACGATACACGGATATGTACCTACTCTTTATGGAACACCCCAAAGGCAATGTGGGCGACATATCCAACTTACGCCAACAAACCTATGAACAAATACGAGCTAATAGAACTTCTATCCTCATCAGATGAGGAGGAGGTTTTCATAGAAACAGATGAGTTTGAAATACACGATTTCAGCGTAGAACATCTTGAAGAACAATTTGACGGCTTTGCCACTTTCTATCCTGCAGCAATTGTTCTAAAACCAAACAACAATTAAAACAAAGTAAAATGAAGAAATATAAATTGACAGACGAAACATGCAACACTCTGCATGGAAAAACCCTGTATCGTATTGAAGCTTTAACTGGTTTTGCAAATGTAAAAGCTGGCGATAAGGGAGGATATGTTCAGTCAGAATGCAATTTATCCCAAGAGGGTACGTGTTG
>DJEH01000083.1 GCA_002431845.1 Prevotellaceae bacterium UBA5903
CACGATGATGCAATGCCTTGATTACCAGCCACGTCCTTCCTCTTCAACGAGGACGAGTATTGATTGCTCATAAGAGCTATCTGTATAGCTTAAGCGGTATAGACAAAATTACAAATCTTGTCTATACCGCTTTTCCCGTTCTTTTACCGCCAAACAAACTGCTCAAATCGCAGCGTTTTGAAGAATAAAATGATTAATAATCGGTACATTCTGAATTCTTTCTTCGCTGATCATTTAATTCTGATAAACTTTTCTGCTATCTTCGCATATAGAGTGCATAAAATGAATTTAAGGACTTTATGGATTATCTTGAAAAGGTTGGAAACAAGATATTCTTGGAAGACTAAACTTATTAGATTGTTTTTATGGGCGATTAATCCTTAAAGAATATCAAAAGTGGGGATTTTGCAAGTTTTGAGCGTAAAAGAAGTGGGGATTTTGCTAATTTTGCAGTAAATAAAAGATGGGATTTTGCAAATGGGTACATTCAAAAGGAAAATATACAACCAGTTATGCGATTGGAAAGAACATGCTGGAGGAAGACGTGCTTTGATGATAAAAGGTGCAAGACGTGTCGGTAAGTCTACAGTTGCAGAGGAGTTTGCCAAGAATGAATACCAGTCATACATTCTAATAGACTTTGGGCAAGCTCCTAAACAGGTTGTTGACTTGTTTGAGGACTTGTCTGACTTGAACTTTATATTCTTGCAACTTCAGATGATCTACAAGGTGAAACTTATAGAACGTAAGTCAGTCATAGTATTTGATGAAGTCCAGCTTGCTCCAAAGGCACGTCAAGCTATCAAGTATTTGGTGGCAGACGGGCGATATGACTACGTAGAAACAGGCTCTCTTATAGGCATTCGTAAATATACTGAAGGAATATTGATTCCAAGCGAAGAAACTACCATAGAGATGTATCCGATGGACTATGAAGAATTCAGATGGGCATTGGGTGATGAGGTTAGTGTTCCACTGCTAAAACATTGTTTTGAGTCGAGGAGGGCAGTCGGTGATGTTGTTGTCAGACAAACTCTTCGAAACTTCAGACTCTATATGCTGATTGGCGGTATGCCTCAGGTTGTCTCAGAGTATATCAAGACAAATAACTTTGCAGATGTTGATGAGATGAAGCGCACCATCATCAATCTTTATGATGCAGATTTACGCAGGATAGACTCGTCAGGACGCGCATCATTGCTGTTCAATAGTATTCCTGCCCAACTTGCTCATGGAGGAAGTCGGTATCAAGTAAGTACTGTAATAGAAAACCAAAGAGCGGAAAATATTCTACCCATATTGGAGGATATGAAGAACTCCATGATTGTAAATGTGGCTTATCATGCTGATGACCCAAATGTAGGAATGTCTTTGACAAAGAATCTGGAGAAATTCAAGATATACCTGCATGACACAGGTTTGTTCATTACTTCAATGTTTATGGACAAGAAGGCAACAGACAACATAATATACGAAAAATTGCTCTGTGACAAGTTGGAGGCGAACTTAGGTTATATATATGAAAATGTTGTTGCCCAAATGTTGGTTGCGGCAGGGAACAATCTGTTTTATTATACATACCCTTCGCCAACATCAAATCATCTTTATGAAATTGACTTTCTGTTGAGCAGAGGGAACAAACTATGTCCTTTGGAAGTTAAGTCTTCTGGTTATGCAAAACATCCATCCATTGACAACTTCTGCAAAAAGTTTTCTTCGCGAGTATCTGACAAGTATCTTATTTACACGAAAGACTTGCGAAAGGATAAGGATGTGACTTGTATTCCTGTATTCATGGTTCCATTCCTATGATTGTAGATTGCGCTTTTACGGCCTTTCACCACGAAATAAGTTGATCAATAATTGTGACACAAAGACACAACACCTTGATTATCAACCACGTCCTTCCTCTTCAACGAGGACGAGTATTGATTGCTCATAAGAGTTATAATAGTATAGCTATATGTATTGAAAATAAACGATATAAGAAGTTTAAAACAAACTTCTTATATCGCTTATTCTTTTTAACGCTCAACAAATAGTTTAATATTTCGTTGATAGACTATTTTTTAGTGAACGCTTTGAGTGTAAATACATTGTATAAGATAAAAGTAGTATATTTGCGGTGGCGATACAATATTGTAAAATAATTATAAACCTTAAACTGCTTAATTTATGGCTAATTTATTAGATGAAACACAAGGACCAGTTAATAACGAAGGTCGTGACATTCGTGTGATTGATAAGCAAATACCAGTGACAATAACCTTTAAATCAACGCTGTTTGAAATAGCATTGTGGATAACCATTCCTATATTGGTATTGCTCTATGTATGTTTTATGGGCAATCAACTTGAGTCGCCTGCAATGGTGGCAGTAGTGGGATGCTTGTTGGGTATGCTTCCTGGAGTAATCTTTATCTTTATGAAGATATCGGCTCGCAACTACTTTATGCAACTTGAACAACGTATACAAGCTGAGGCTTCTAATATAGACAACTACCTTGAACAACGTGTGCAGATATTGCAAAATGTGGTGGGGATAGTAGACCGTGCTATAGATCTTGACAAAGATGTTATGAAAGCTGTAGCGGCCTTGCGTGGTGGAAAGATAAGCGATGATAATCGTAGCGATGTTAATAACCAACTGAACGTAGCTTGCGGACGATTGTTTCCACAAGTTGAAGCTTATCCCGAACTAAAGGCGCACCAAGCTATAGCCGACGCTATGCAACAAAATAACTATTTGCAGCGTGAGATAACAGCTGCACGCACCGTGTATAACAGCAGAGTGACGCAGTGGAACACCGACATCTTTTCGTGGCCAACCAATATGATAGTTGCTGCTCGCCAAGGATATACTACACGTATCCCCTTTACCATATCGGCAGAAACAAGAGAAATGGCTCGTAGCAAGTTCTTCTAAATTTTTGTAGCAACCTCTTATTTAAATAATGGTTATGGTAGAGGATATATATGACCCATTGGACGAATATGTCAATACCTTTGCCCCACGATTTAAGCAAGTAGCTAAGGACACTTTTGCCCAACTATCAAAGGAAGCAGGAGTGGACATTGAGGCCAACCGACAAACGTGTAAACTACTATATAAAACTCAAGCCGACTTGAGATCCGTAAAGTCGAAATTTGGTTGGACTGTATTCTTATGTGTGCTGATGTGGGGCGGTGTTGTAGGAGGTGGCTTTGCTATCTACAACATGTACGATAGGATAGAACCATGGGGAATAGCTCTTTTAGTTGTGGGTATTGCAGTTGTTTTGCTCCTGTTGTTTTGGAAAGTTCATCCATTAATCAAACGGCTAAATGGCGAACGAAACGAATTGGCCGAAAAAGTAGCACAGTACCAAAAAGAAGCGTGGCAACAAATGGCGCCTCTTAATCGTTTGTACGATTGGGACGTACTAACACGCATGATGACTAAGACTGTGCCGAAGTTGGAGTTTGATGCTTATTTTACTACGCAGCGCTTGGCTGACCTCCAAGAAGTATATGGATGGGATGGCTCTTTTAATAAAGAAAGGTCTGTTATATATTCACATTCTGGGCTTATCAATGGCAACCCATTTGTACTTTGCCGTACACGCAAAATGGAAATGGGATCGAAAACATACTATGGCTATAAAACCATACATTGGACAACTCGTGAGCGTGGAAGCGATGGAAAAATGCATACAGTGCATCATTCGGAAACACTATCAGCAAGTGTTACCGCACCTTATCCTGGCTATTATGAGAAAACACGACTCATTTATGGCAACACAGCAGCGCCCGACCTAAAGTTTTATCGTAAGCAAAGTGGACTAGCCAATCGCGAGGGGTCACTTTCGTATAAATGGCGGAAAAGAAAGTTGCGTAAGAAAAGTCGCAACCTAACGAGCAACGATTTTGCTATGATGACCAACGAAGAGTTTGAAGTGGCTTTTGATACGAGCAACCGCAATAACAACCAACAATATGCGTTGCTCTTCACACCATTGGCACAAAACAATATGCTCAAACTTCTCAAAGACAATAGCGCTGGCTATGGCGATGATTTTGACTTTGAAAAGAACTGTATGATCAACACCATCATACCTGAGCATCTGCAGTCGTTAGACCTTGACATGGACCCAAAGCGATATCAAAACTTTGACTATGATAAGGCCGAAAGTGATTTTTATAACATCAATGCTCGCTATTTTCGTGCCATATATTTTAGCTTAGCACCTTTATTATGCGTACCCATGTATCAACAGATAAGGTCGCAAGAGGACATTTACGGACGCGATATGCAACGCCATAGTGCCTTTTGGGAACACGAGGCTCTTGCCAATTTTTGGGGGCAGGACCATTTTAAACATCCGCAATGTGTAACCGATTGCATATTGAAAACCGAAAAGACAAAGGCTTCAGCAGACAGCTTCTCAATAATGGTTTATGCATATGGTTATCGTGTAGAAAAGCGTATATCATACATAACTAAATGGGGTGGAGACGGAAGAACACACCAAGTGCCTGTTTATTGGGATGAATATTTACCTGTTACAGGAAAGGGCAGTATGAATATTACAGAAGATAATCATTACGACGATGCCAAAGCCACCCAACATCAGCGCATAGCTCATGTAGCTGAGGTACTCAAGGCTTCGGGTATGGATGTGTACAGACGGCATATTGTATCAAAAATACAATAATAAGAAGAGGTAAATAGGCATTCAAAATTAATTTTGAATGCCTATTTACATACAATATGAGAGTTTATGGATTAATGCTATAAATTCTCATATTGTTTTTCTGTATTATCCCTATATTGTTAGCAAAGAAAGGCATACTATAGGTTTTTTGAATTTAAACTTTTGGCATAAGCCTTTTTTCTGTTACCTTTGCATAGGTATATATACAATTTTAAACACAGATGCATTCTGTCAATCCCTTGTTAAGAAAAATGTGTGTGCTCGCAACGCTTTCTGTTGTGGGCTTAAATGCGTGGTCGCAGCAAGACCCTGCCTTTTCACATTACTGGTTGATAGAACCGCAGTTTAACCCTGCAGCCGTAGGTCGCTCGCCATTGTTGAGCATTACCGCAGCATTGCAAACGCATGCTTCGGGCTACGAAAATGCAGGTAACACCATGTATGCAGGGGCTGATATGGCCTTTCAGATAGGGCGAACACGCCATGGCGTAGGTGTGCTTTTTCAAAACGATGAGTTCGGTTTGTTCTCGCATAAACGCTTCACTGTGCAATATGCCTACCATTTCAAACTATGGGGAGGAACGCTTAGTACTGGTGCAGAGGTTGATATGCTTAATGAAACTATCAATGGTTCGAAAGCCGACCTTAACGATGCAAACGACCCTGCCATACCTACTACAGACATAAGTGGCTCTAAGTTTGATGCATCTGTAGGCTTGTTCTATAGCCATAAAAGATGGTATGCAGGTTTGGCTATGCAACACGTAACCTCACCATTAGTAAAACTTGGCGAAACAAACGAATACAAGGTGAAAGCGCTATACAATTTTACGGCAGCATACAATATAAAACTTAAAAATCCGTTATTTACTATAGTACCATCCACAATGTTGCGCTATGATGGTGCAGCATTTCGTGCCGATATAACTGCGCAATTGCAGTATGCACATGAAAAGAAACGACTTTATGCAGGCTTAGGATATAGTCCACAACATTCTGTTACAGGATTTATAGGTGGCATGTTTCATGGTGTAGACTTAGGTTATTCGTACGAGGCCAACACTTCGGGTATGGGACTTGGAGCAGGTCAGCATGAGGTAACACTCGGCTATAGGCTCGACCTAAACTTAGGAAAAAAAGGAAAAAACGTGCATCGAAGCGTAAGATGGTTGTAAAAACAGACATAGATTAAAGAGGTATAAACACAAGAAATGAAACAATCAATATTTATAATAGCAGCATTGCTGACAGCTTGCGGATTGCTCAACTCTTGCATGGGAGGGGGCAAGTCTATGATGAGCGGTGGCGAAGTTACTGGATCAAAAGCAGCATCATTCACAGAGCCTACTCCCTATGGCATGGTAGAGGTTAAACGTGGCTACCTTAAGGTGGGCATTGAAAAAAACGACTCTTTGTGGGGAACTGTTACACCTCAAAAAGATATTTCTGTAGATGGCTTTTGGATGGACCAAACAGAGGTAACAAACTCTATGTATCGCCAATTTGTGGAGTGGGTAAGAGACTCTATCATACGCGAACGTTTGGCTGATCCTCAATATGGTGGCGACGAAACTTACAAAATAGAGGTAGACCGCAACGGAGATCCTGTTACACCTCACCTCAATTGGTCGAAACCCATACCTTGGCGCAAGCCCAACGAAGATCAAGAACGGGCTATTAATAGCGTGTACTACACACACCCAATAGATGGCACAAAGATGATTGACACCAAACAACTCAATTATCGTTACGAAATCTTTGATTATGAAAAGGCAGCCATGCGCAAGTATAGGCTTGACCCAAAAGAGCGTTCGCTCAATACCGATTCGCCCGTAGACCCAGACGAGGTGGTGATGATATCAAAAGATACAGCTTATATAGACGATAATGGTCAGATTGTGCGACAAACAATCGAACGCCCTCTATCAAGTCTTTATGACTTTCTGAACACATACATCGTGCCCGTCTATCCTGATACTACTGTTTGGGTAAACGATTTTGTCAATGCCAACAATGAGCAATATATGAAGTATTACTTCTCATCTGCCAACTACAACGATTATCCTGTTGTTGGTGTAACATGGGAACAAGCTGAGGCTTTCTGCGCTTGGCGAACCAATTATCTGCTCAAAGGAATGGGTGCTCAAGCCCGTTTCATACAACGCTATCGCCTACCAACAGAGGTGGAGTGGGAGTATGCAGCCCGTGGTAAAGAGGGTAATCCCTATCCGTGGGAAGGCATTGAAGCTAAAAGTAAAGAGGGGTGTTTTTATGCTAATTTTAAGCCAGACAAAGGTAACTACACCGATGATGGCAACCTCATTACATCGCGTGTAGGCATTTATGGAGCCAATTCTAACGGACTCTTTGATATGGCTGGTAACGTGGCAGAATGGACAAGCACTGTTTATACTGAGGCAGGAGTAGACGCAATGGCCGACCTCAATCCACAGCTTTCTTACAATGCAGCACTTGAAGACCCTTATGTACTCAAACGCAAAAGTGTGCGCGGTGGTTCGTGGAAGGACCCTATGTCATACATCCGTTCTGCATGGCGTACATGGGAATATCAAAACCAACCACGCTCTTACATTGGTTTCCGATGTGTGCGTTCAAAGGCTAATACTACGAGCGCCACAAGTGTATCAAAGAAAAAGAGATAAATAAACCTACATATAGCAATAACAATAATTGTGGTTGATGTTGTATGGTAAATGGATATGATAATAATTGTATGCACCTCTACCGACGAAACATCTCTGCAATCCAACAATACTTGTTCTTATGAGCAAAATAAATATTGTAATCCGTTTGCAACACTGGATGGATAGTGTTCCCGGACAAACATTTTTGAACTATGCCTATTCATGGGGTGCTTCAATCGTTATATTGGGTGCCTTGTTCAAACTTACTCACTTGCCAGGAGGTAACATTATGTTGTTCTTAGGTATGGGTACAGAGGTAGTAGTATTTTTTCTTTCAGCATTTGACCGCCCATTTGATAAGCAAGAAATAGGCAAGGAATTACCTCATGATTACGAGACAGACGAGGAAATAGCAGCTAAAATGGGCATAGAATTAGATGATGATGAAGAAGGAAAAATAAAGATAAAATCCAATCAAAATCAAGGTGCTTCGTCTGCAGTGAATGCAGGTGCTGCAGCTGTAAACGTATCACAACAACAACCATCAGCTACTATTGGTGCAAGCGTTGCTTCTCCCATCAGTTCAGCTTCGGCTCCTGTTCAGCCAGTGGCTTCAGTGGCATCTGCTCAGTCTGCATCATCTAACGAAGATGCCCATACAAATACTCCGGGTGATGACAAGAGTAGTAACCAAGAGGCTCTTCAATCAGCTATCAATGCCATGACTGCACAAGGCGCTCAACCTTTTGATGCAGAAGCGCAACGTCTTGCAGAGATTATTCGTATGGCCAACGACGAACTTCTTCATCGTGCACAAGCCGTTCTATCGCCAGAGATGGAACAAGCTACTCAAGATTATATAGAAAAGCTACGTACGCTTGCCGACACCTTTAAGAAGGTAGACGAGCAAAGCGGTCGTTTGGCACGCGATAGCGAAGAGATGGAAAATCTTAATCGCACACTCACTGCTATCAACAAGACGTATGATTTACACTTTAAGAGCATCAGTCAGCAAGTGGGAACAATCGACCAAATTAACGAGCAGACACACCGCTTGGCTCAGCAGATTGAGGAACTTAATGGTGTATATGGTCGTATGATTCAAGCCCTTACTGTGAATATGCGCATGCAACAACCAGCGCAACAACCTACTCAGCAACAGCCCATGCAGCCCCAACAACCACAGGGCCAACAGCCATATACCTCACAAGGTTATGCTCCCCAACAACCCAACAATGCGGGATGTGTTCCACCACAAGGAGGAGGTTATGCTCCTAATGGTTATCAGCAATAAGCCAATAGAAAGTGCTTGTTATATATGTAAATAGAAAAGGTATAACATAGCCCAAACACTATAAAAATAATAACGAATAAATGTCCTCAACAGTAAAGAAAAGACCTGTCACTCCGCGCCAAAAGATGATTAACCTCATGTACATTGTGTTGATGGCAATGTTGGCGTTAAACGTATCGAGCGATGTGTTAAAAGGCTTTGGCTTGATAGGTGATAGCCTAAAGCGCACCACGGGCAATGCGATGAAGGAGAACGAGGCTCTTTATGCCGACTTTGCAGCATCATATAAAGGCAACCCCGAGAAGGTAAAACCATGGTACGACAAGGCTATGGAGGTAAAGCGCATGAGCGATTCGCTCTACAACTTTGCAGGAGAGTTGCGTTGGGCAATTGCACGCGAAGCCGATGGTAAAGAAGGAGACCCCGATAACTTGCAGAACAAAGAGGACCTTGAAGGCTCTAACCGCATTATGTTGGCCCCTGCGCGTGGCAAGGGCAAGCAACTTTACGATGCCATTAACAACTTTCGCAGTCGCATACTCACGCTCGTAACCGACCCCCGCCAGCGAGCTATCATAGCCTCAAACCTCTCAACAGAGGTGCCACGTAGCGAAGATAATATTGGTAAAAATTGGGTGCAGTATATGTTTGAAGAGATGCCTTCGATAGCCGCTGTCACCATGTTGGCCAAGTTGCAAAGCGATGTTCGCAAGGCTGAAAACGAAGTGATACACAACCTTCTTGCTAACATCGACCTTAAAGATATCCGCGTAAACCAACTCAATGCCTATGTATCGGCCGAGGCCACAACGCTTTATCCAGGCGAAACGTTTCGCTCCAAGATATTCATGGCAGCCGTTGATACTACTCAACGTCCTGAAATATATGTAAACGGACGTCGCATCTCAGCCGACGGAAGTTACAATTTTACAGTAGGTGGTCCTGGACAATACTCTTTCTCGGGCTATATTCTTATGCCTAATGCAGCGGGCGAAGTGATGCGCCGCAACTTTACGCAGAAGTACAATGTTATAGCTCCGCCACAAGGAGCCACCGTTGCTGCCGACCTTATGAATGTGCTTTATGCTGGTTTTAACAACCCCATTAGCGTAACTGCAGCGGGCGGTAATGCTGGCTTGCACCTTTCTATGACAGGCGGTTCGCTCACGCAAACGGGGCCAGGAAAGTATACTGCTCGTCCTGCCAAGGTGGGTGAGAATGTAACGTTCAGTGTGTCTGGCACAGTAAATGGTAAGGCACAGAATATGGGTACATTCACCTTTCAAGTGCGTAAACTCCCCGATCCTTCAGCATTTATTCAGTTGGGTAATGACCGTTTCCGCGGTGGCCGCCTTGCCAAGGCAAGCATCCTTGGAGCA
Source organism: Prevotellaceae bacterium UBA5903 (assembly GCA_002431845.1). Classification (GTDB taxonomy): domain Bacteria; phylum Bacteroidota; class Bacteroidia; order Bacteroidales; family Bacteroidaceae; genus Alloprevotella. The sequence goes on from DJEH01000083.1 coordinate 10,012, forward strand.
GGTAGTTTGGGTGCAGCCATCGATGATGGACTGCTTAACATCCCCTTCCGTGTGCTAAGTTTCGAAACAGTATTTGCCGACAGAATGGGCAACTTCCGTCCAGAGCCATCGGCAGGACCCAACTTTACCGAGAACCAACGCAACCTGATGCGCGAGTTGCGACGCGGTCAGCGCTTCTACATATCGCGTGTCAGAGCACAAGGTCCCGACGGCATAGTGCGCAACCTCAATGGTAGTATCGAGGTAATTGTAAACTAAATGAAAGTAACGTAGCAGTTGCCGGCAGAATGCGGTATGCTACATAATATCATACAACGAAGATAAATGAACATTTTCATGTCACACATAAGGAGCAGTGTAAAACACATTTGCCTATTTATGATGCAGCAAAACCAGCGCAAGTTGTTGTTACTCTTGTTAGGAGTAGTAACGCTGAACGCTGTGGCGCAACCTCCGCGTCGTCGAGCAGAGCAACAACAAAAGTCGGCAGAACAAACTACAGCATCCACGGGGTCGGCCTATCGTCCCTTTCCTACGGCACCAACAATGCCCAACGACGTAGCATGGCGCCGCGACCTTTATCGTACAATCGACCTTACTAAGGAGGCAAATGCTGTGTTGTACTATCCCACCACACCGCAGGATGGCAGAGAAAATCTCTTTACATTTCTCTTTAAACTCTTGCTCAGAAAACAAATCAAGGCATACGACTATAAACTTGATGGCAACGAAGATTATGCCGCTAAAAACGAGGTAACAGCCAAGCAAATTATGGACCGTTACCATATATTTTACGAATCGAAAGGCGACAAAGTGCGAGTAAACGATGCCGATATCCCCTCAGATGAAGTAAAAGCCTATTTTATTAAGGAGAGTACATACTACGACCAACACACTGCCACCTTCCGCAGTCAGGTAACGGCACTTTGCCCTGTGCTGAAGCGTGGTGACTCCGATTTTGGTGGCGAATTAGCGCAATATCCCATGTTTTGGGTGAAGATGTCGGATGTAGCACCCTATCTTGGCAAACTCATGTTGATGGGCTCATCGCTCAACAATGCAGCCATGATGTCGGCCGACGACTTTTTTACCATGAAGTGCTACCAAGGTGATATATACAAATCAGTTAATCTGCAAGACCGCCTATTATCAAACTATTGCCCCGACGACTCCTCAATGATATGCGAGCAAAAGCGCATTGAAAAACAACTTGTTGATGTGCAAGAGCATGTTTATGGTCGCGATAGTGCTTATTATGCCAAGTTGCGTGCCGACTCTTTGGCACAAGCCGAAGCCGACTCAATAGCCGCTGCAGGCAAGAGTGCAAAGGCCTCACGCCGAGTTGCAACCTCGCGTCGTGGCACAACAACCTCTCGCCGGTCGGTGGCATCATCCTCAACACCCAAGGCCACAAAGCCCAAAAAGACAAAGAGTTCGGCCCCCAAGACTCGTAGCACAGGCGGAGGGTTGAGTGTTCGCCGTCAGCGCCATTAATTGGTGCTTAACAATGGGGGTGCAACACAGTAAATAAATGAGACTTTAAGAGTAATAAGCAACATACAAAAACGCATAATTACACATATTTTGTAGAACATACAAAACGCATAGTAAAGTGGTACGATGACGACCTTTTTATATGCGTTTTGTATTTTTTTATACTAACAAACAACACGTTATGAAGATAGTAATAGATTCAAAAATACCCTACATAAGAGGCTATGCAGAGCAGTTAGGACAAACGTTTTATAAAGCTGGAGCAAGTATTACGAGAGACGATCTACTCGATGCCGATGCACTGATAATACGCACACGTACCCACTGCAACAAAGCTTTGCTCGAGGGAACAAAAGTAAAATTTATAGCCACTGCCACCATTGGCTACGACCACATGGACACGGCTTATCTTAAAGAAGCAGGTATAGCATGGACCAATTGCCCTGGGTGTAATGCCAATAGTGTGGCGCAGTATGTTGAGAGTTGCTTGTTACAACTTTCGCTCCACGAATGCTGGCAAAACACAATGCTAACACCTTCTACAGCCCCTTTGATTGGAGTAGAAGAAAAGTTTTACCCCAATTTCAGTCAGCTCACTTTGGGCATTGTTGGAGTGGGGCATGTAGGTAGCGCAGTGCTCAAAATGGCAAAGCGTTTAGGCTTTGGTCGCATACTTTTGTGCGACCCTCCACGTGCAGAACGAGAGGGCGAAAATGCTTTTTCGAGCCTTAAAGAGGTGGCGCAAGTGGCCGATGTCATTACCTTTCACACACCGCTTACCCATGCCAAAACATCAGCTTACCCCACCTATCATTTGGCAAATCAGGCATTTTTTGACATGCTCAAACCAACGGCAGTGGTTATCAATAGCAGTCGTGGCGAGGTGGTAGATACCTTGGCATTGAAGCAAGCATTGGAGCAACACAAACTCCGCACAGCCATAATCGATACATGGGAGGATGAGCCACGTATTGACACCTCATTGCTCAATCAAGTATTCATAGGCACCCCCCACATAGCAGGTTATAGTGCAGATGGCAAGGCTAATGGCACCCGTATGTCACTGCAGGCCGTAGCACGCTTCTTTGGTAAGGACCCCGCAATGTTCAATGCCGTTTGTCCCCCCGTTATGCCTCAAAACTACAGTTATTATCCCGAGGGCGATGGTCAGCAGATGGCCGAAGAATTAAAATTTTACGACCCTGTGCGCGACTTTGTAGCTCTTAAACAACATCCTGAAAAGTTTGAAGAATTGCGAGGCAACTATCCGCTTCGTCGCGAAATGCACTAAGAAGTATAATCCTTTCATAGCTAAAACACTAAAATATTTTAGAAAAATTGCAATATATGTATTAATATTTGCAATTTGTATATCTATGTAAGCAGTTTATACATTGTGCTTATGATAGGTGTACAAATTTAATATTATTAAGACTTATCTTTGCAATAATTAAAACATATTAATAATTAAAACAGAACAGCGTTATGAAAGGACTAAAAATGCTAAGTGTGTTGGCTTTCATGGCTTTTTCGTTTACAGCCAATGCAAGTTCTCAAATTCAAGACGAGAACGAAGTAACTACAACATCAACTGAGGTTGCTACATCAGCTGCTCAAGCATCAGATGACGAAGGTACTTCTTTACTTAAGTCAAAAGAGGATGTTTGGGGTCGTCGCAAATACTTTAACATCAACCTTGTTACAAGTCAAGACCGCAAGGTGAAGGGTGTAGAGGCAATGAAAGATTCAAAGGATTGGGCTGTAGGTCTTACTCTCGGTCGTACCTTTTATGTGCATAAGAAACCAATTCTCAACATGATAAAGGTGGGTATAGATTGGACTTACCTTGACCTTACTTACGCCAAGTATAAAAAGAAGACAGAAGGCTACCATAGCACAGAATTCTATGGCGACCAACAAGCAGAATATGCTATGGCAATAGGTCCTTCGGTGACAGTAAATCCTATTGATCACCTCAAGGTTGGTGCGTACTTACGCTATATGCCTGCTTGCTCGGCTATCTTTACAGATGACGATGTAAATTTCCAATTTGCAAGTGGTGGTCAGTTTGGTATGCAAGCATCATGGAAGATGATTGCGCTTGGTTTTGAAAGCCGTTGGCAGAGTGCAAAATACAAATGCCTAAAGACGGATGAATATAAAGAATTTATAGAAAACACCCCTTCTTCTAAAAAAGATATGGACAAGAAAACTAAGCTCAAAACAAACTCTTTCCGTTTCTTTATTGGCTTCCGCTTCTAATAAAATTTATACGTAATAATAAAAACAGACACATTGCAACCAATCAGCAGTGTGTCTGTTTTTGTGTATTATTATGTTATTACCATAATGAGCATATCCATCTATTGTTATCTTTTTTTACATCAAGAAATAGCGTTCAAACCCATGGGTAAATAAAGAAAATTTGCAAGGTTAAACATTTTTTTTTAGATTTGCAACAAAACAAAAATTCAACATAAACCCTCTAATGGTATGCCTACAGAAGAGAATAAGCTGAAAAGAAAAATAGAAGGAGTGTTTACGCTTGCAGGAGCAGTGATTGTGGTGGTAGCCATGTTGGTGTATTTCTTGCCGCGCGAAACAAAGTTTGGCTACGAATACGAACAAGGTCGCCCATGGCGATACAACTCGTTGATAGCCACATTTGATTTCCCTATTTACAAAACTCAGCAAGAGATAAGCTCCGAACGCGATAGCGCACTCAGCAGTTTTCAGCCTTTCTACACAGAGAACCAGCAGATGGCGCAGCAACAGATAAGTGCCTTTCGCTCCGACTTTTTAAATGGTGAGTTTAACGATGTACCCTCGCGCTATCTGCCACACATTGAGGGACTATTGGCTGCTGTGTACGAGGCAGGCGTAATGCCCTCGTCCGACCTTGCAGAAATGGCCAAAGACCGCACACAAGGCATACGCATTGTTGAGGGAACTGAGGCTATATCGCGTCCGCTTACCGAACTCTATTCCACTCGTTCGGCCTACGAATATATTGTACATTCCGACACCCTGCAGTTTCCGCGCGAGGTTATGGCACGTTGTAACCTTAATAAATATCTTGCACCCAACCTCGCTATTGATAGCTTGAAAACACATTCTGCACGCGAAGACGTGCTGTCGTCTGTAGCACCAGCTGCGGGCATGGTACAGAGCGGGCAGCGCATCATTGACCGTGGCGAGATAATTTCGGCCATGCAATACAAAATATTGCAATCTTTTGAACGCGAAACCGTAAGGCGCAACGACCCATCTGAAGGGTTTTGGCAAATGATCACAGGGCAAGTAATCTTTGTGGCATGTGTTATCGTGGCGTTTGTGATGTATTTGCGCCTTTTCCGTCGCGAATACTTAAAGTCGCCTCATAGCATATTGCTGCTATCGTCGCTCATAGCCATATTTCCGCTGATAACCTACTGCATGGTCGATCACAAGTTTCTCAACGTGTTTATGGTGCCCTATGCCATGGTGCCAATATTTGCCCGTATATTCACCGATTCGCGCACAGCATTTATGACCATGTTGTGCTCTATTATCCTATCGTCGTTGCCCCTACACGCCAATTACGAGTTTGTAGTAGTGCAGTTTATGGCAGGTTCTACAGCTATTTATGCCCTTCGCGACCTTACTGAGCGCTCGCAACTGCTCAAAGTGGTGCTGGCCACAGTGCTAACAAGCACGCTCATTATGGTGGGCTACGACCTTTCGCAAGGCATCGATCTTGCACACCTTGACCGTAACACCTATGTATATAATGTTATTAATGGTGTGTTGCTCTTGTTTGCCTATCCATTGCTTTATATGATAGAAAAACTCTTTGGCTTTACATCGAGTGTAACGTTAGTAGAACTCTCTAATACCAACAACAAGATAATGCGCCGTATGTCGAAAGTAGCACAAGGCACTTTTGTACACTCGCTACAAGTGGCAAACCTTGCAGCTGAGGTGGCAGACAAAATAGGCGCTAAACCGCAACTTGTGCGTACCGGTGCCCTTTATCACGACATTGGCAAAATGCTCAACCCAGCATTCTTCACAGAGAACCAAACAGGTGTGAACCCACACGACGAACTCACCGAAGAACGTTCGGCACAAATTATCATCAGCCATGTGACTGAAGGCTTGCGCCTTGCCGATAAATACCATCTACCACGCGTAATACGCGACTTTATCAGTACACACCACGGACGCTCACAGGTAAAGTTTTTCTATATACAATGGAAAAACAAACATCCAAACGAAGAGCCAGATCCCAAGCTATTTACCTACCCAGGCCCCAATCCCTTTACGCGCGAGCAGGCCATTCTCATGATGTGTGATGCGGTCGAAGCATCGTCGCGTTCGCTCAAAGAGTTTAGTGAAGACACAATCAAAGCACTCGTAGACAAAATAGTAGACGGACAAGTGCAAGCAGGCTATTTTAAAGAATGTCCCATCACTTTTCGCGACATCAACGATGCCAAGCAAGTGTTGGTAGAGAGTTTAAAAACTATTTACCACACCCGTATAGCCTATCCCGAACTCGTCAATCCCAACCAAAAACAGCCAAATGTGGGCACAACACGCCGTCCTTACTTCTTTGGTAGAAGATAATGGCACATTATACTTGCAAAGAAAGATAAAAACAATTAATTTTGCAGAGTAAAAGTGTTTTATCCCCATTAATGTGGATAAACAATAAGAAAAAGGGAGACCGAATAAAATTAATAATAATCTAAATATCAACTTAATTCAACTCATTTTATGTGGTTAACTAACTCATCCATCGGACGGAAGGTAATCATGTCAGTAACTGGCATTGCGCTTATTCTGTTCCTCACATTTCATGGTTGCATGAACTTGGTAGCCCTCTTCTCAAAGGAAGGTTACAATTGGGTATGCGAAATGTTGGGCGCTAATTGGTATGCTGTAGCAGCAACAATTGGTCTTGCAGCACTCGTAGCCATTCACTTTATTTATGCTATCATTCTTACTCTTCAGAATCGCAAAGCCCGTGGTAACAATCGTTATGCGGTGACATGCAAGCCTGAAAAGGTGGAATGGGCATCACAAAATATGTTTGTGCTTGGCATTATCATCGTGCTTGGCTTGTTGCTCCACCTCTTTAACTTCTGGTATAACATGATGTTTGCCGAACTCGTAAATGGTGGTATGCCATTCGTTAATGGTGTAGAAGACGCAGCCGACGGCTATAGCATGATTGCTTACACATTCAGCAATCCTGTGTTCACAGTACTCTATATCATTTGGTTCGTAGCCATTTGGTTCCACATGACACACGGTTTCTGGAGCGCTATGCAAACACTTGGTTGGAACGGCAAAATCTGGTTCAATCGTTGGCGTTGCATTGGTAACATCTACGTTACTGTGCTCATGCTCATTTTCTTAGTAGTAGCTCTTAAGTTTGCTTTCTGCGGCGGAGCTTGCTAAGCAAACAATGGTTTAATAAGCTGAATGTTAGAGCATTATATAATGAAAAACTCTATACAGAACGGCTTAATAAACACTCATAACTACATATTTAAAATACGACATTCAATCATGGCTAACATAGATTCAAAAATTCCTGAGGGTCCAGTTTCTCAGAAATGGACCAACTATAAAGCACACCAAAAGTTGGTGAACCCAGCCAACAAGCGTAAACTCGACATCATCGTTGTAGGTACAGGTTTGGCTGGTGCATCTGCTGCCGCTTCGCTTGGCGAAATGGGCTTTAAGGTGCTCAACTTCTGCATTCAAGACTCACCACGTCGTGCACACTCAATTGCAGCACAAGGTGGTATCAATGCAGCAAAGAACTATCAAAATGATGGCGACTCAGTTTATCGTTTGTTCTACGATACAGTAAAGGGTGGTGACTATCGTGCACGCGAAGCCAACGTATATCGTTTGGCTGAGGTAAGTGCCAACATCATCGACCAATGTGTGGCTCAGGGCGTACCTTTCGCACGCGAATATGGTGGTTTGCTCGCTAACCGTTCATTCGGTGGTGTGCAAGTAAGCCGTACTTTCTATGCTAAGGGTCAAACTGGTCAGCAACTCCTTTTGGGTGCATACTCAGCATTGATGCGCCAAGTACACGTAGGTACAGTTAAATTGTTCTGCCGTTATGAGATGCAAGATGTTGTTATTATCGATGGTCGCGCTCGCGGTATCATCGCACGCAACCTCGTAACAGGTAAGCTCGAACGCTTTGCTGCTCATGCTGTTGTTCTTGCAACAGGTGGTTATGGCAACACTTACTTCCTCTCTACTAATGCAATGGGTTGCAACTGCTCTGCAGCCATCGCAGCATATCGCAAGGGTGCATACTTTGCAAACCCTGCTTACGTACAAATTCACCCTACTTGTATTCCTGTTCACGGCGACAAGCAGTCTAAGCTTACCTTGATGTCTGAGTCATTGCGTAACGATGGCCGTATCTGGGTGCCTAAGAAGCTTGAAGATGCTAAGAAACTTCAAAAGGGCGAAATCAAGCCAACCGACATCGACGAAGCCGACCGCGACTACTACTTGGAACGCCGCTACCCAGCATTTGGTAACCTCGTTCCTCGCGACGTTGCCAGCCGTGCTGCAAAAGAACGTTGCGACGCTGGCTTTGGTGTAAATGCAACTGGTTTGGCTGTATACCTCGACTTCACTGAAGCTATCGGCCGTCTTGGTATCGACGTTGTATTACAACGTTATGGCAACCTCTTCGACATGTACGAGGAAATCACCGACGTTAAGCCAGGTGAGGTTGTACGCGAAGGCAAGGATGGTATCAAGTATACTAACCCAATGATGATTTACCCAGCTATTCACTACACAATGGGTGGTCTTTGGGTAGACTACGAACTCTCTACCAACATCCCAGGTCTCTTTGCTATTGGTGAGTGCAACTTCTCAGACCACGGTGCAAACCGCTTGGGTGCTTCTGCATTGATGCAAGGTTTGGCAGATGGTTACTTCGTTCTTCCTTACACTATCCAAAACTACTTGAGCGACCAAATCACAGTGCCACGCTTCAGCACCGACCTTCCCGAGTTCGTTGCTGCAGAGAAGGCAGTTAATGACCACATCAACCACTTGCTCAACATCAAGGGTAAGAAGTCTGTTGATAGCATCCACAAGGAACTTGGTCATATTATGTGGGAATACGTAGGTATGGCACGTTCAAAAGAAGGTTTGCAAACAGCTCTTGCTAAGCTTAAGGACATCCGCAAGGAGTTCGAAACCGAGCTTTTCATTCCTCATCTCGAGGGTGTAAACGTAGAGCTCGACAAGGCTATCCGCTTGAACGACTTCATCACTATGGGTCAACTCATTGCTATTGATGCATTGAACCGTGAAGAGTCTTGTGGTGGTCACTTCCGCATCGAACACCAAACTGAAGAGGGTGAGGCTAAGCGTGATGATAAGAACTGCTTCTACGTATCTTGCTGGGAATACCAAGGCGAGGACAAAGACCCTGTGAAGTATGAAGAGCCTTTGAAGTATGAAGCAATTGAAGTAAAAACCCGTAACTATAAGAACTAATAAGCCATGGCTAAGAACATATCTTTCACAATTAAGTATTGGAAGCAAAATGGCCCCAAAGATGCGGGTCACTTCGACACTCGCGAAATGCACGACATCCCCGATGATACTTCGTTCCTCGAGATGCTCGATATTTTGAACGAACAACTCATTGAAGAAGGCAAGGAACCATTCGTATTCGACCACGACTGCCGCGAAGGTATCTGCGGTATGTGCTCGCTCTATATCAATGGTACACCACACGGTAAAACCGAGGCTGGCGCTACTACTTGCCAACTTTATATGCGTCGTTTCAACGATGGTGATGTTATCACCGTTGAGCCTTGGCGTTCAGCAGCATTCCCTGTAATCAAGGACTGCATGGTAGACCGCTCAGCATTCGACGAAATCCAAGCAGCTGGTGGCTATATCAGCATTCGTACAGGTGCTCCACAAGATGCTAACGCAATTCTCATCCCTAAGCAAGATGCTGACGAGGCTATGGACTGCGCTACTTGCATCGGTTGTGGTGCTTGTGTTGCAGCATGTAAGAATGGTTCGGCTATGCTTTTCGTAAGCTCTAAGGTTAGCCAGTTTGCATTACTCCCACAAGGTCGTCCCGAAGCAGCAAAGCGTGCTAAGGCTATGGTAGCTAAGATGGATGAACTTGGTTTTGGTAACTGCACCAACACACGTGCTTGCGAGGCTGTATGTCCTAAGAACGAGTCAATCTCAAACATCGCTCGCTTGAACCGTGAGTTCATCAAGGCTAAACTTGCTGACTAATACAATTAGATAAAGTGAAATAGACGCGACTATTTTTTCAATATTTTGCCTTTTTAGTAGTCACGACTTTCATAGAGTGTCTGCTGCGTTTCTCTCGACGTAGCGGACACTTTTTTTGTTATAGTTCGGGCTACGGTGACCAATGAAGCCTGTGGTTATGGCTGAAACAACGTGCTAAGGCATATCAATTCATGTAGAACGTAATCGTATAAATTAAATTTGAATACCTACTTAGAACAAAAAAGAGCTCTTTTGTTTCGCTTTCAGCGCGGTTTGAGCTAACTTTGCCATATAAGTAGAAAAAGGCATATTTTTTAATCAAACATAGGCAAGAAATAAGGGTAGAATAAATAAAATCAGAAACAAATTTTTATAGAACCACCCTTAAATAAAACAAAGTAAAATCCATCCGTTATGAAACAGCAATTAGAACAAACTCAGGGTGCTATTCAAACCCAGCAGTTGTCATCGCTGCAAGTGGCTGTGGCTAAAATGGTAGAACTCCCCATTACAGAGTTGGCCATGCGTGTGCGTGATGAGATGGTAGACAATGCGGCACTTGAGGAGAAAGAAAACGATGGCAGTAGCCTTTCGGATGGCGAGGTAGACGACTACAACTCGCTCCATGAGAGCAACGAACAGCAAGAGGACGACGAAAGAGAAGACCGCACAGATGCCGAGGTTGATGCCGAAAAAGAAAATGACTACGAAGGCGACGACTATGGTAGCGAAGCCGATGCTATGGGCGACTACTTGTCGGCCGACGATGTGCCCGACTATTTACAACAACGAGCCGACGAAGAGCGCGACCGCAAGGACTTTCAGTATTCAGACACAGGTTCGTTCTACGAAGAACTGCAAAAACAAATTAGCGAACACAATCTCAATGAACACGAGCAACAGGTAATGGAATACCTTATTGGTTCGCTTGATGAAGATGGTTTGTTACGTAAAGACCTTAGTACCCTTGCCGACGAATTAGCCATTTATCATAACATAAATACCTCAGAACAAGAACTTGAACAGCTGTTAAAGATACTTCAACAGTTCGAACCACGAGGCATTGGTGCACGCTCGCTACAAGAGTGTCTGCACATTCAGCTAACAGATCCCGAGCGACAAACACCTTATTCAAAATTGGCTCTCGCTGTGGTAGACCGCTGTTTTAAAGACTTTATGAGTAGACATTGGGATGTGGTGAAGAAAAGACTCAATATGGACGACGACACCTTTCAGCATGTGCGACACGAGCTTACCCACCTCAATCCGCGTCCAGGTAGCGCACTCAACGAAACAACCTCTTATGCCGCGCCAACCATCGTTCCCGACTTTTACGTAAGGGTGACAGACAATGACGAAATCGAAATATCGCTCAACAATGGCGATGTGCCCGAATTGCGCATAAGCCAAGCATTCAAAGATAGCATCAAACAATATGGTGGCAACAAGGCTAAACTCTCGCATCAACAAAAGGATGCCTATACCTATGCCAAGCAAAAGGTCGAAGCGGCACAATCGTTCTTAAATTTGCTATCGCGCCGTCGGCAAACGCTATTGTCGGTGATGCATGCTATTGCAGATAAGCAGCGGCTTTTCTTTATCAACGACGATGATGAAACCGAGTTGCAACCACTTACGCTCAAAGACATAGCAGAGAAGGCCAATGTAGACATCTCTACCGTGTCGCGCGTAACCAATAGCAAGTATGTGCAAACAGCCTATGGTACGTATCCACTAAAGTACTTTTTCTCATCACAATTTACCACAAGTGATGGCGACGAACTCTCGGCAAGAAAGGTAAAAGCAGCCTTGCGCGAAATTATTAATAACGAGGACAAAAAGCACCCGCTTTCAGACGAAGTGCTCTCTGTTCAACTCAAAGAAAAGGGCTTTGCTGTGGCGCGACGCACTGTTGCAAAATATCGCGACATGTTGGGCTTCCCCACTGCGCGACTCAGAAAAGAATAAGAGAAAAATTCTGCTTAGAATACTTAGATAATAGGAGAAAAAATGAACAAGTATAACAACGCTGAAGATGCTGATAAATCGCCATTCGACGCACCATCGCTCTTTCCAAGAGCCGATGGTGAAGAAGGCATTTCCTCTGCCGAACTCTTTCATCATCGCAAAGAGGCGGATGCAAACACCGAGAGGGATAGCCGTATGTCGGCTTTATTGGTGTTGGTGGCGCAAGTAGTATCTACGCTTTACTCGCCGTTCTATCTGCCTGTAATGGCGTTTATAGTGCTGTTTTTGTTCAGCTACTTAAAGTTGTTGCCCGTATCTACCAAGGTGGTGTTAATAGTTATAGTGTATTTCTTTACCATCTTATTGCCCCACACAGCCATCTATCTTTTTAGGCGTTTCAATGGTTGGTCGCGCAAGCAACTTAGCAAGCGACAGCGTCGTTTTGTTCCCTACTTCATGTGTATGGCAAGCTATGCAGTATTGCTCTACTTGTTTTATGAAATACACATGCCACACTTTACTATAGGTGTAATAGGTGGGGCTTTAGCTATCATTGTGATATGTGCCATAGTCAATAACAAAATGAAGATAAGCACCCATGCAGCCGCCTCGGGCGGTGTGATAGGCGCATTAATGGCATTTTCGTTTATATTTGCTTTCGACCCTACCAATTGGCTATGCCTTGCCACCATTTTGTGTGGAATGGCTTGTAGTGCACGACTCATCCTTCGCCAACACACCTATGCAGAGATAGGGTGGGGGGTAGTAGTAGGCGTTTTAAGTGGCTTTATAAGCGTATTGATTATATAATAATTACAATCTTATTAATATTAGATATGTCACCAATAGTAAGCATCATTATGGGCAGCACAAGCGACCTCCCTGTTATGGAGAAAGCTGCCAAGTTTCTTGAAGAAATGCAAATTCCCTTTGAGATGAATGCACTCTCGGCCCACCGCACTCCTGCCGAGGTTGAAGCTTTTGCTAAAGGAGCTAAAGAGCGCGGATTGCGTGTAATTATAGCAGGTGCAGGTATGGCTGCAGCATTGCCCGGTGTGATAGCTGCAAGCACCACCATCCCCGTTATAGGTGTGCCTATCAAGGGCATGCTCGATGGTTTAGATGCCATGCTCTCTATCATACAGATGCCTCCTGGCATCCCTGTAGCTACTGTGGGTGTAAATGGTGCACAAAATGCAGCTATCCTTGCAGTAGAGATGTTGGCTTTGAGCGATGCTGCTCTTGCCGACCGACTTGCCGCATACAAAGAGGGCTTGAAACAAAAGATTGTAAAGGCTAACCAAGACCTTCACGAGGTGAAATACCAATACAAAACAAATTGATGTTTCGTAACACAAATCCTACAGACATGGAAAAAGAGCAACTCTCGTGGCAAAACAGAGAGGGCTACCGATTGTTTAACTATTCGCCTCGAGCATCGCACGAGGTGATGATAGGCAATCGTCCTTTGGGGGGAGATAACCCATTGCGCATACAAAGCATGACCACGGCTCCTACCACCGATACCGAGGCTTGCGTAAAGCAGTGCATAGCCATCTTTAAAGCAGGAGCCGACTATGTGCGCCTAACCACGCAGGGCACACGTGAGGCAGAAAACCTACGTAATATCAAGGCCGAATTGCACAAACGTGGCTACGATGGTCCGCTTGTGGCAGACGTTCATTTCAATCCCAATGTGGCAGACGTAGCAGCTACAATTGTTGAGAAAGTGCGCATCAATCCAGGCAACTACGTAGACCCAGCACGCCAGTTCAAGCATCTTGAATACACCGACGAAGAATATGCTGCCGAACTCAAACGACTTGAAGAACGTTTTACAAAGCTACTCAATATTTGCAAAGAACACCACACAGCGCTCCGCATAGGCGTTAATCATGGTTCGCTATCCGACCGCATCATGTGTCGTTATGGCGATACACCTGCTGGCATAGTAGAGAGTTGCATGGAGTTCTTGCGTGTTTGTGTAAAAGAACGTTTCAAAGATGTAGTAATCTCTATCAAAGCCTCTAATACGCAAGTAATGGTGCGTTCTGTACGCTTGTTGTGCAGTGTAATGAAGCAAGAAGGCATGGACTTTCCCCTCCACCTTGGCGTAACCGAGGCTGGTGAGGGCGAGGACGGCCGTATCAAGAGTGCCGTAGGCATTGGTGCCTTGCTAAGTGATGGTATAGGCGATACACTAAGAGTGAGCCTTAGCGAAGCCCCCGAGGTTGAAGTGCCCGTGGCGTATAAGTTGGCCTCTTATGTGGTAAAACGTGCTGGGCATACAGAGATACCAGCAACCATGGCACCCCAGTTCTACTACGAAAATCCTACGCGCCGTCGCACCGAGGCAGTGGGCAATATTGGTGGCAACAATGCCCCTGTAGTTATTTCTACCCGCATAGGTAATGACGTTACCACCCCAACACCACAAGGTCAGCCACAACCCGATTACATCTACGTGGGGCGCAACCTTCCTGGTGCAGCCAAACGCATGCAAGGTGTAGGCTATTTGGTAGATGCCGACCTTTGGACGGGCGAGGACAACACCTATCCCGTGTTCACAAAGAGCGTGCTGATGGCCATGCCCATGTGTCGTGCCAGCATCAAATTCCTCTTCCTCACCTATCTCGACCTTGACGAAGAGGTGAAAGCACTGCTTCGCACCGTTCCTGGCATTGTGATTATAGCACAGAGCAATCATGCCAATCGCTTAGGCGAGCAGCGTGCTTTGGTTCACGAACTATGGCGCGACGACTTGCGCACTCCTGTGGTGTTCTTTCAGCAATATCGCCTTGGCGAGAACCAAAAAGAAGAGTTCCAACTCTACGCAGCAGCCGATATGGGAGCATTGATGTTTGATGGACTAACCGACGGCATTATGCTTTTTAATCAAAAGCCAGAAGACCAGCGTCCACTCCCCATTGAGGTGCAAGATTCCACAGCCTTTGCCATACTTCAGGCAGCACGCTTGCGCACCACCAAGACCGAGTATATTAGTTGTCCTGGTTGCGGACGCACCCTCTACGACCTTCCAGGCACTATTGCTCGCATAAAGGCTGCAACCTCTCACCTTAAGGGGCTAAAAATAGGCATTATGGGATGTATTGTCAATGGTCCAGGCGAGATGGCAGATGCCGACTATGGTTATGTAGGTGCAGCCCGTGGCAAGGTAAGTCTTTACCGCGGCAAAGTGTGTGTTGAGAAAAACATACCTACCGAGCAAGCCGTAGACAAACTCTTGCAGCTCATTGAAAGCGACAGAGAGAAAGCATCTCACGAGACTGAATAAATAATAAACCACTGCAATGACTTTATATGCATTGCAGTGGTTTTTGTTTTTTATTCGTGAGGATTTAAGTAGGTGTTCAAAGTTAATTTTGAGCACCTACTTAATATTCCACTTTATCTTCTTTTTCGCTCCATGCTTCAAAAGGAGCAAGCGCCTCGTTGTGCATCATCTCCTCGGTGGGTAGTTTGCGTTCGTGTATAGGCAAGGGCAGTTCTTTATAGATAAAAGCATCGTCAAAGCCCACTGCTGCTGCATCGTTTTTAGTGCCAGCAAAGTAAAGATGGTCAAGGTGCGCCCAGTAGATAGCCCCTAAGCACATGGGACAAGGCTCGCACGAAGAGTAAATGTCGCAGCCCGCAAGGTCAAATGTTTGCAAGCGTTCGGCAGCCTTACGTATGGCTTGCACCTCGGCATGTGCCGTAGGGTCGTGTTGGGCTGTAACGCGGTTTACGCCTTCGGCAATGATTTCGTTGCCACGTGTAATAACCGCCCCAAATGGTCCTCCACCATTCTTAACGTTCTCCACAGCCAGGGCTATGGCGCGTCGCATAAAAGTTTCTTTATCCATGAATTTATAGTTTTCGATTGTTTGAATTTTGTAATGACAAAGTTACATAACAAGTTCTTTTATGCAAAAGCCTTTACTTACTTTATAATTTAGTCCCACTCGTTTTAATATTCTTTAAAATTTAACTTCTAATTAGTTGAAAAGTTAGTTATAACTCTCTATCTTTGCATTGAAAATAAAGGGAAAAGAAGATTAAACTATTCTGAGAACAAAGAATTTACAGAATATAATAACTAAAAAACATTATAAATATTATGCTTATGAGAACTTATTACAAATCTCTCAAGTCGCTCCTCGTCATGCTCGTTCTGTGCATGGTAGGAACGCTAAGTGCATGGGCTGACTCGTACACTTATACGGCTAAATTAGCAGATTTTCAAAAGAGTTCATCCTTCTCTTTCACAGATGGAGATGTTACTTGGAGTGCAACAGAAGAAGGACTAACAAATGGTTTGTCGTCTCAAGATAAAGGTTCAACTGTTCAGATTGGTAGTTCAAAAAGTACTCTTCCATCAACTCTAACTCTTTCAACAAGCAGTATTAAAGGTAGTATTACCTCTATTATTGTAGAAACATGTCTAAGTGGTTCAAACGCTTCATTCTCTTTAACTTCTACTGTTGGTGGTGTAAATATAGGTGAGCAAACAGTTACAAGTAATAGTATAAATACTTATACTTTTACACCAAGTTCTTCTGCAGAAGGAGAAGTAGTTATCAAATGGGAAAATATAGGAACAAAGAAAACTGGTATAAAGATCAAATCTATTACCATCAATTACACCACTTCCTCAGACCCAACTATGGTAGTTGCACCTGTCTTTAGTGCTGATAGCAAGAGTTTCTCTGATAAGTTCGATCTTACCCTTACTAAGGGCACAAATGCAGAGATGATACTCTATACAACAGATGGCACAGAACCCTCGTATGAGAAAGCAGTAGGCGAAGAATACACAGCACCTATCAGCATTACTCACACCACAACAGTTAAGGCAATTGCCGTATCAAACGAAGGCAAGGAGAGCGAAGTAGTTAGTAAGACCTATACGCTTGCACTCCCTGCACCCGAATTGAGCGTAAACACCAAGAACTTTACTGAGGCATTTGATGTAACTGTCTCTACTACTGCCACTGCCGCTGAGGGCATTCTTTACACACTTGATGGCACAACTCCAAGTTGGGAAAACAATTCTACTGAGATCTATGAGGATGCTATCAACATTTCTGCTACCACAACTTTAAAGGCTGTATCTTACACTCAAAATGGTAGCGACTATGAATATAGTCCTGTTGCAACAGCTACTTATACATTGTCTGAACCTTCTTCAGTGATTTGGAGCGAAGACTTTAGTAGCTTTAAAGCTGATGATGTTCCTACAGAAGGTGAAAATGCAACTTATGAGTGCGTGAATGGTGCAAAACTAACAAAGATTTATGAAGGTAACGTGGCAGGCGGAACGTCTCCAGAACTTTTGATAAATAAAAAAGGTGGATCTTTCTCTGCTACAATCAATGATCTTAAGGGTTGTCAAAATGGAGTACTACTTACATTTAAGACGAATAGGGAAGAAAATGGTAATTTTATAGTGACTATTGATAAAGCTACTCAACTTTCAATGGATATAACTAATAATGATAATGATTATATTTATACTTACGTATTTGCATTGAACGAAGAGACTACTTCGCTTGTTGTTAAATTTAATAACACAACAGGTGATAATTATCGTATTGACGACATCGAACTCTCAAAATACGAGAATATCAGCAGCTTTAACATTACCGAAGCAGGCTATGCAACTTACTACACTTCTGATGCCTATGCAATGCCTACAGGCGTAACAGGTTACACTATCACCGACAACAATGGTAGCGAACTCACAATGAAGGAAGCATACACTGAAGGCGCAGTTGTTCCTGCACAAACAGCACTTGTATTGAAAGGCGAGGCAGGCAAATATAGCTACTTGCCAACAACTTCAGACGAGACTGCTCCAGCCGAGAACAAGCTCCATGGTTCTGACGAAGCAACCGAAACTCACGTAGAGGGTACAAACATTAAGTACTACAAGCTCTCTTACGATAACAATAATGCCAACCTTGGTTTCTATTGGGGCGCAGCAGATGGTGCAGCCTTTACTAATGCAGCACACAAGGCTTACCTCGCACTCGAGGGCACTACATTGCTCAGCCAAAAGCGCGGCTTCTCATTCAACGAATTGATGAATGGCATCACCACTTCTATCAGCCAAGCAAATGCAGCAAATGTAGCTAAGCAAAGCATTTTCGACATCAATGGTCGCCGTGTAAACAGTTTGAATGGCGCAGCCAAGGGCATTTACATTGTAAATGGTCAAAAGGTGTTGGTAAAGTAAGTAATAACCCTATAAACACTATATCATTAACAATATGAAAAAGACATATATGGCCCCTATTGCACAACCCATTACAATTGCAGTAGAAGGCATGCTCGCAGCTTCTGGTCCATCACAAACTCACGAAGAATATTCAGAAGCCGACCAACTTTCAAATAAGAACACTGGTTGGGACAGCAGCCAATGGGCAAACGAAGAAGACTGATAATGTTCACACCTAATGTGAACACACTTTGATACAACGAGGGAAGAACAACGATATTCATCGTTATCTCTTCCCTCGTTTTTTTCTATATATGATAAGTAGGTATTCAAAATTAATTTATATAGTCGTCCCTTAAAATC
>DJEH01000120.1:0-9495 GCA_002431845.1 Prevotellaceae bacterium UBA5903
TTATAAAGTTGATATTGTAAATATAATAATAACTTTTATTACAATGTAAAATTTCACAAAATTATTAAAAAAAATAAATGTAACTAATGCTGCAATAGTACGCAGCTATATTGACCGATAATTGTGCTTAAGTAAGATAAAAACACGTTGATAGTTTGCTCATTACGGTCGAGATGAGCACTCATTACGACCGAGATGAACATTCATTACGACCGAAATGAGCATTCATTACGGTCGTAATGAGCAAACTATCAACGTGTTATTACACAACTTTAATCCTATTATTGCAGAACAATATAAGCAATATGGTCAGAACTATACAGAGCTATGATTACCCTTAAGTGCCTCTGATTGCATCGTTATAAGTTGATAAGCAGGTATTCAAAATTGTTTATTTACAAGTAAATATTCAACATTACATTAGGAACATTGATTTTGAAAAAACACCTATAAAAATGGCATTTTAGCTTGTAGGAGCTTTTTGACAACATTATAAAGAAGAAAATTATAATAAGGTCATATTTTTTTAGTATCTTTGCTCACAAAAACCAAAGATATAACGAATGGAACCTTTGAAACATGAATGCGGCGTGGCAATGGTAAGATTGCTAAAGCCACTCAGCTATTATGAAAAGAAATACGGCACGTGGATGTATGGCTTGAATAAGCTATACTTGTTGATGGAAAAGCAACACAATCGTGGGCAAGAAGGGGCAGGACTTGCTTGTGTTAAAATGCAAGCTGCTCCTGGTGAGGAATTTATGTTTCGCCAACGCGGGCTTGGTGGCGGTGCCATCCAAGAAATTTTTGGTAACGTACATAAGGAATTGAGCAATTACTCTAACGAGCAATTACACAATGCGGACTTTGCAGCCCGCTATGTGCCATTTGCTGGTGAAATTTATATGGGCCACCTCCGGTATTCAACTACTGGCAAGAGTGGCCTTTCGTATGTTCATCCATTTTTGCGTCGAAACAATTGGCGGGCAAAGAACCTTTGCATCTGCGCCAATTTCAACATGACTAACGTTATGGAAATCTTCGACGAAATAGCAGTGAAAGGCCAACACCCGCGCATGGTTTCGGACACATACATTCTGCTTGAGCAGCTCGGACACCGCCTTGACCGCGAAAGCGAACGTTGCTATAACAATGCTAAAAAGCTTGGTCTTGAAAACACCGACATTACTAAATACATTGAGGACAACATTAATCTATGCAATGTGCTTAAGCAGTCGGCACCGGTATGGGATGGTGGTTACGTACTCTGCGGCGTAACAGGTTCGGGCGAAATGTTTACGATGCGCGACCCATGGGGCATACGTCCTGCCTTTTGGTACAAAGACGACGAGGTAATGGTAGTTGCCTCTGAGCGCCCCGTTATACAAACTGCACTCGACCTCGAAGCAAACGATATACACGAACTATTGCCAGGACAAGGCATATTTGTAAACAACAAGGGCGAGATGCGCACCGAACAAGTGCTTGCACCTAAAAACTACGCTGCTTGCTCATTTGAAAGGGTTTACTTTAGTCGCGGCTCAGACATTGATATTTATCAAGAACGTAAAGAGTTGGGGCGCACACTTGTAGAACCAATACTTAAGGCAGTTAATGGCGAGATAGACAACACCGTGCTGAGCTACATACCCAACACCGCCGAAGCAGCATACTACGGCATGTTACAAGGCTTTAACGAATACCTAAACCAACAGAAGATTGAGGAAATTGAAAAGCTTGGTAACAACATTACACACGACAAATTGCAACAAATATTGTCGCGCCGTATACGGTCGGAAAAGGTGGCATGGAAAGATATAAAGATGCGTACCTTCATAGCCGAAGGCAACTCGAGAAACGACCTTGCAGCCCATGTTTACGATATTACCTATGGTTCGGTTCGTCCCAACGTAGACAATTTAGTGGTAATAGACGATAGTATCGTGCGTGGTACCACACTGCGCGAGAGCATTATCCGCATTATGGACCGCTTACACCCACGACGCATCGTTGTGGTGAGTTCGTCACCTCAAGTGCGCTACCCCGACTACTATGGCATTGACATGGCACGCATGGAAGAATTTATTGCATTCCGTGCTGCAATAGCTCTGCACAAAGATCGCGGCATCGAAAGCCGATTAGAAGATATATACAAACGTTGCAAGGCACAAGAAAACTTGCCCAAAGAGCAAGTGACCAACTATGTAAGTGATGTATACAGCCCCTTTACCCCCGAGGAAATATCCGAAAAGATGGCAGAAATGTTGCGCCCCGAAGGTGTAAAAGCCGAAATTCACATTGTTTACCAAAGTATTGAAGGACTGCACAAAGCTTGTCCACATAGCCCAGGCGATTGGTACTTCTCAGGCAACTACCCTACCCCTGGCGGCAACAAACGTGTAAACGAGGCGTACATCAACTATTTTGAACACGTACACCACTTGTCGAAATAGAGAGCAGCATACAACATACTGCATCACAAGATAGATGCACAATCTAAAGTCTTCTCAAAAGCAGAGACAATAACAAACATCAGACAATATACTCATCAACTCTAAAATATGCGTAACGTAACACTTGTTCTTGACGACGGCACACAATTTCATGGGCAGTCGTTTGGTTATGAAGCACCTGTGGCAGGCGAAGTTGTGTTCAACACTGCCATGATGGGCTATCCCGAAAGTTTAACCGACCCCTCGTATGCCGGACAACTTATGACGCTCACCTATCCATTAGTAGGCAACTATGGCGTTCCACCATTTAGCATTGAGCCTAATGGCTTAGCAACCTTTATGGAGAGCGACCGCATCTATGCTTCAGCTATCATCGTGAGCGACTATAGCGAACAATACAGCCATTGGAATGCTGTGGAAAGTTTAGGCGACTGGCTTAAACGCGAAAAAGTGCCTGGAATTACAGGCATTGATACACGCCAACTCACTAAAGTGTTACGTGAACATGGTGTGATGATGGGTAAAATATTGTTCGACGATGAGCCAAACAATATACCTACTGCCGAGTACGAAGGTGTGAACTATGTAGCCAAAGTTTCGTGCAAAGAAATTATACGCTACAACGAAGGTGCAGGCAAGAAAGTTGTACTTGTAGACTGCGGTGTGAAACACAACATTATTCGCTGCCTTATCAAACGCGGTGTAGAGGTAATACGTGTTCCTTGGAACTACGACTTCAATGATATGGAATTTGATGGTCTCTTCTTAGCTAATGGTCCTGGCGACCCCGACACCTGTGTTGAAGCTGTAGAAAACATACGCAAATTCTTAAGCAACCCCAACGTACGCCCTTGTATGGGTATATGTATGGGCAATCAACTGCTATCTAAAGCCGCTGGCGCAAGTATCTATAAACTGAAATATGGACATCGTAGCCACAATCAACCCGTACGTATGGTAGGCACTAACCGCTGCTTTGTAACCTCACAAAACCACGGTTATGCAGTAGACAGCCGCACATTGCCAGCCGATTGGGAACCCTACTTCATCAACATGAACGATGGCTCTAACGAGGGTGTACGCCATAAGACCAATCCTTGGTTCTCGGCTCAGTTCCACCCCGAAGCATGCTCTGGCCCTGTAGATACCGAATTCCTATTTGATGAGTTTGTGAAACTACTGAATAAGTGAGAGAAGAAATAGTTTAGGCCTTTGTAGCAAACCAATAAAAGGATATACACACATCTGATTGGCTATAAAAGCGTGAACACAAGATTAACTCTTAAACATTAAAAGAAAACGATGAACGCTATAAAAAAAGTACTTCTTCTCGGCTCTGGTGCACTCAAAATTGGCGAAGCTGGAGAGTTTGACTATTCAGGTTCGCAAGCACTGAAAGCATTGAAAGAAGAAGGCATTGAAACCATACTTATCAACCCTAACATTGCCACTGTGCAAACGTCGGAGGGTGTGGCAGACCGCATTTATTTTTTGCCCGTAACTCCTTATTTTGTTGAACGCGTTATTCAAAAGGAGCACCCAGATGGCATCATGTTGGCATTTGGCGGACAAACGGCTCTTAACTGCGGCGTGAAACTATTTGAAAGTGGTGTGCTTGAAAAATACAACCTAAAAGTATTGGGTACACCCGTGCAAGCAATCATGGACACTGAAGACCGTGAGCTCTTTGTTGAAAAGCTTAACGAAATCAACGTTAAAACCATCAAGAGCGAAGCTTGCGAGAACATAGAACAAGCTCGCAAAGCTGCAGCAACATTGGGTTACCCCGTTATCTTGCGTGCTGCATATGCATTAGGCGGCTTAGGTTCGGGTTTCTGCGACAACGAAGAAGAACTGAACAAATTGGCCGAAAAGGCATTCTCTTTCTCACCTCAAGTTCTTGTAGAAAAGAGTCTTAAAGGATGGAAGGAAGTGGAATATGAGGTTGTACGCGACAAATATGACAACTGCATCACCGTATGTAACATGGAGAATTTCGACCCACTGGGCATCCACACAGGCGAAAGTATCGTTATCGCTCCATCGCAAACACTATCGAATGCAGAATATCACAAGTTGCGTGAACTCTCTATCCGCATTGTTCGACATGTGGGTATTGTGGGCGAATGTAACGTGCAGTATGCCTTCGACCCCAATAGCGAGGACTATCGCGTAATCGAGGTTAATGCTCGTTTGTCGCGTTCTTCTGCTCTTGCATCTAAAGCTACTGGCTATCCCTTGGCATTTGTTGCAGCTAAATTAGGTTTAGGCTATGGTCTGTTTGAACTTAAGAATTCTGTTACAAAAACAACATCTGCCTTCTTTGAACCAGCACTCGACTATGTAGTCTGCAAAATTCCACGTTGGGACCTTGGAAAATTCCATGGTGTAGACCGCGAATTAGGCTCTTCAATGAAGTCGGTAGGCGAGGTTATGGCCATCGGACGCACATTCGAAGAGGTTATTCAGAAAGGCTTGCGCATGATAGGACAAGGCATGCACGGCTTTGTAGACAACAAAGATTTGTCTATCGACAACGTGGAGGAAGCACTGAAAGAACCTACTGATAAGCGTATATTTGTCATAGAGAAAGCATTTAAAGCAGGCTATACCATCGACCAAATTCACGACCTTACAAAGATAGACCGATGGTTCTTGCAAAAGCTCTACAAGATACATCAAACCGACAAGGAACTGCACAATTGCACCTCAATCAACGTGCTTGGCAACGAGTTGCTACGCAAAGCAAAAGTGCAAGGTTTCACCGATTTCCAAATTGCTCGCGCTGTAGGTATGGAGCAAGAAATGGACATTGAAAAGGCAATCCTTGCAGTACGTGCTAAACGTAAACAAGCTGGCATCGTGCCCGTTGTTAAGCAAATTGATACCTTAGCAGCCGAATATCCTGCACAAACCAACTATCTGTACCTCACATATAGCGGTGTTGCTCACGACATTCCATTCGAAAACGACAAACGCTCTGTTGTAGTATTGGGCTCGGGTGCTTATCGTATTGGTTCGTCGGTAGAGTTTGACTGGTGTGGCGTGCAAGCACTCAACACGATACGTCGCGAAGGCTATCGCTCGGTTATGATAAACTATAATCCCGAAACAGTATCTACCGACTACGATATGTGCGACCGCTTGTATTTTGATGAACTTACATTCGAACGTGTAATGGATATCCTCGACCTTGAGTGCCCTTATGGTGTGATTGTAAGTACAGGCGGACAAATACCTAATAACCTTGCACTACGTCTTGACGCAGAAAACATCAACTTGCTGGGCACACAAGCCAAGTATATTGACAACGCTGAAGATCGTGAGAAATTCTCTGAAATGCTTAATCGTATCGGTGTAGACCAGCCCGAATGGAGTGCGCTTACATCGATGGAAGATATTCAAGAATTTATTGAAAGAGTTGGCTTCCCCGTATTGGTACGCCCCTCTTATGTTCTATCGGGTGCGGCAATGAATGTTTGCTCAAACCAAGAAGAGTTGGAACGTTTCTTGAAATTGGCAGCCAACGTTTCTAAAAAACACCCCGTAGTGGTAAGCCGCTTTATGCAGCACGCCAAAGAGGTTGAAATGGATGCTGTTGCTAAAGATGGTGAGATTATAGCTTACGCTATTTCAGAGCACATTGAATTTGCTGGTGTACACTCTGGCGATGCTACCATACAATTTCCACCACAGAAACTCTATGTTGAAACGGCACGCAGAATAAAGAAGATTTCAAAGCAAATTGCTAAAGAACTTCATATTTCAGGCCCATTCAACATCCAATACTTGGCACGTGAAAACGATATCAAGGTTATTGAATGTAACTTGCGTGCGTCACGTTCATTCCCATTCGTAAGCAAGGTGCTGAAAATTAACTTGATAGAACTTGCCACTCGCATTATGCTTGGTCTGCCTGTTGAAAAGCCTGCAAAGAGCCTATTCGACCTTGACTACGTGGGCGTAAAAGCATCGCAATTCTCATTCAATCGCCTACAAAAGGCTGACCCTATCTTAGGTGTTGATATGTCTTCTACTGGCGAAGTTGGTTGCTTAGGCGAGGACTCTCGCTCTGCTCTGCTTAAGGCTATGCTTTCTGTTGGACAGCGCATACCCGAGAAAAACATATTGCTTTCTACCGGCGATGGTAAGCAAAAGGCAGATATGTTAGCTGCGTCTAAGATGCTGAGCGAGCATGGCTACAAACTCTTTGCTACTCCTGGCACAAGCCATTATCTAACTGAAAATGGCATTGAAAACACACTTGTATATTGGCCAAGCGATTCTGACAAGCAACCTCAAGCACTTGATATGTTGCACAACAAAGAGATTGACATGGTGGTGAATGTACCTAAAAATCTCTCTACAGGAGAACTAACCAATGGATACAAAATTCGTCGTGCAGCAATCGACTTAAATATTCCGCTGATTACAAACGCTCGTTTGGCATCTGCTTTCATCTATGCGTTCTGCACACAGAAGTTGGATGATTTGGATATTAAGTGTTGGCAAGAGTACTAATAAGCAGACGTTCTGCAGCATTGAACATCTACCCAAATAGTAACTAAATTCAATGCTTTGAAACATTGAATGTAAATAAAGTGCTAAGCATCAAGCGAGCTTTAAATAACTGAATGGATTTGCAAAACAACTATAATTCGTTCGTTAAGTGACCTAACATGCTTAGCACTTTATGTTTTTCCACTTATTTATTTTTTGTGAAATATGAAAAAGATATGTTGGGGCTTCATTGGTTGTGGTGAAGTGACAGAAAAGAAAAGTGGTCCTGCCTTTAATCTTATTGAAGGTAGCGAAGTGGTTGCCGTGATGAGCAGAAAAGCTGAAAAAGCTAAATCGTATGCCGAAAGGCATGGAGTGAAACGATGGTACACCGACCCTCAAGAATTGATAAACGATCCTGAAGTGAACGCTGTGTACATTGCAACACCACCATCTACCCATGCAACTTATGCTATCATGGCTATGAAAAGTGGTAAGGCTGTGTATGTTGAAAAACCTATGGCTTCGAACTACGAAGACTGCTGCCGCATTAACCGCATTGCAGAAAAAACTGGTGTGCCTTGCTTTGTGGCGTATTATCGTAGATATTTGCCTTACTTTAATAAAGTAAAAGAACTTGTAGAAAGTGGAGCTGTAGGCAAAGTGGTCAATGTGCAAATACGTTTTGCGGTACCACCACGCGACCTTGACTACAACAAAACAAATCTGCCTTGGCGCGTACAAGCAGACATTGCTGGTGGTGGCTACTTTTACGACCTTGCACCACACCAAATAGACTTGTTGCAAGAGATGTTTGGACCTATCATTGAGGCTGAAGGCATGAAAGCAAACCGAGGCAGACTATATGCAACCGAAGACTCTGTTAGTGCTTGCTTTAAATTTGACAACGGACTACCTGGTTCGGGATCGTGGTGCTTTGTGGCACACGAATCGGCTAAAGAAGATAGAATAGACATTGTGGGCGATAAAGGTTCTTTGTCGTTCAGCGTGTTTACCTATCAACCCATTATATTGCAAAACGAGAATGGATGCCAACGCTTTGAAGTGAAGAACCCCGACTATGTGCAACTGCCTCTAATCAAATTGGTGGTTGAACACCTGCAAAGTAAAGCGATTTGCAAATGCGACTGCGTAAGTGCAACACCTGTAAACTGGGTGGTCGATCGTATATTAGGAAAATTATAATCATTAACTTTTAGCATATCAATACCAACTCTTCTACAAAGGAAATATTGTGCAAAGCAAACCTATGCTGAATAAATATAAACATCGCATCACATGGCAACATTGCTGCAATATGTTGCTACGCATACTAACAACATTGCTACTGACCACATTGGTCAGCACATCCATGCATGCACAATTTTCAGTAGATAGTATAAAATCAAGCACATTACATACAGATACTGTACAAGCGAAGAAGGAGAAGGCTCATCCTCATTTAAAAAACATAAAGAAGAAAGTAAAACACACTGGCAGCATATTCTATCGCTTCTTAAAAAGTTTTGACGATTATGATACTACGTACATATCGCCAAACTACTACAATTATACCGCAATGCTGCAAAATACTAACTATTTTCAGACATTTAGATTTCAAGGTAGAAGCGAAGATGGAAAGAACACGCAAACGATAAGCACAAAACCAGAGCCTAACGTTAAGATAGGCCCTTACTTTGGTTGGAGGTGGATATTCTTAGGCTATACATTCGATGTGTCGCACCCAAAGGCTTTAGGCAAGTCGTCTGAACTTAGCTTTAGTCTGTATAGTTCGATGCTTGGATGCGACCTTGTATATATACGCAATAGTGGCAATTACCGACTTCGCAAAGCCGCCGGCTTTGAAAATGTTGCCCCAAAATATGTTATGAAAATGCCATTCTCTGGCATAGATGCTAATACATTCTCGCTTAATACCTACTATGTATTTAATCATCGACACTTTTCATACCCTGCTGCATACAACCAGAGCACAGTTCAACGAAAGAGTTGTGGTTCACTCATGTTAGGAGCTGGATATAGCAAACAGCACATCAATTTTGACTATACTAAGTTGCCCAATGTACTAATTGGCGAAGATGGTTCAAAACTTAATGAAACGCTAAAATTCTCTGATATAAACTATTGCTTTTATAATATCAGTGTAGGCTATGCTTATAATTGGGTGTTTGCACGCAATTGCCTATTAGGAGCTTCTGTAATGCCTTCTATCGGCATACGAAAGATGAAGGGAGAAAAGGTTAATGGCAATGGTATACTGATGGACTTGATTAACTTCAGCACAGACTGCACATCGCGTGTTGGCATTGTATGGAACAATACACATTGGTTTGCAGGGGCATCGTTCATTAACCACCTATATTTGTATCGGAAAAAGAACTTATCACTTACCAACAGCGTAAATTATGCCAACATCTATGTAGGTTTCTTTTTCAATAGAAAGAAACAATACAGATAAAAAACGTCATAGAACTTGGTACAACACTTATTACGCATGCACTTAAGTAGGTGTTCAAAATTA
>DJEH01000120.1:9525-9865 GCA_002431845.1 Prevotellaceae bacterium UBA5903
GTTCAAAATTAATTTTGAATACCCACTTATCTTAACACATACTACTTGCATTATGGAAATAACTCAAAATACAATAAGAAGGAAAGCACGCCCCAAAGTTCAAGTAATGCTTGATGAAAACGAATCTCCATTTAACGCCCCATATAATAGATACGTTGAAGAAAACGCGCTTAACAACCTTAAGCACAATTGGGGGAAGCACGAACACATCCCCTCTAAATGCATATACTTTTGTAATAGTACAGAAGAGGGAACCGATTTGTTGATGCGCGTATTTTGCCAACCCAACCAAGATAGCGTGGTGGCAGCTACACCTACACGAACCATCTATAAAAGACGC
>DJEH01000120.1:9895-10071 GCA_002431845.1 Prevotellaceae bacterium UBA5903
AAAAGACGCGCCTTAATCAACAGATTAGACTATAGACAAGCTAATTTGCGCGAGACTGACTTTGAATTAGATGCAAGTCAATTACTCAACGCTGTTAGCGAAACAACTAAGCTTATTTTTTTGTGTTCGCCCAATTCGCCCACAGGTAATTTGCTTGACATAAACGAAATAGAACT
>DJEH01000014.1 GCA_002431845.1 Prevotellaceae bacterium UBA5903
AAAGTACGGGGTTTTTCTGATATGACCAAATGTTTTTAAAAGAAATTTTTGAGAAATTTTTGAAGAAATTACATAAATGGTTGATAATCAATAAAGAACAAAGAATAAAAATTTTTGAAGTTTTTTGAAGAAATATTAGAATATTGCGTTTTTAATCTCTAATCTCGTTATTAAATAATGAAAGAACACAAGATTATTTATGTTCAAAAACGCATGAGTTTAGCATTCACACATTAGTAGTTAAACAAAGTGCTGGAAGATTTGGCATAAATTTGTTTATATTTTAGACAATTTAAAACTTTGTCATAATTTATCGATGAAAACAAGCAATTTATCTAATATATTTGTTCTATGTTTCAATATGTAATATCTTTGCATTGCAATAAAGAAAAAAGGTTATCAATAACTTTCGCAATACAACAAAAGCAACTACAAGATATTGACATAAGAATAATTATAAGGTAATAGTGTTTTTTAGGTAAATGACGAGAGACAACATTCGCCGCGAGGTGCGTGTTGTCTCATTTTTATATTTATAATATTGACCTTATACCATGCTTATTCAGCACTTTTAGTGTAAGTAAAGTTATTTACTCTTATACAAGTAACACCATTTTGAATAGAAATGGTTTCACTACCCTTTTTATTCTTCCAAAGGTCGGCATTCTTCACACGTTTGCACAAGATAGATTTTCCCTCACTCGGAAAGATCTCGGCAAAAGTAGAGTCAAGACTATAGACCAAAAACAATTGTTGTGGCCCTGCGTCAAATCGTGTTCCAACCTCCCATAAACGTACACAATCATGTAGTGCATAGCTCCATGTATAGCCAGCAGAGCCAATGCAGCCATGTTCGTCTCTATCACTTCCTAATAATTTGCCAAACGAAGAATGTGCGCAAGCACAAAACAGCAATGAGCTAAAGAGTGTAACTAAAGCAACAGATATTTTCATATAAAAGATATTTATGTTCTATATTAAAAACAAAAGTACGTAAAACGAGTAGAATAAGCAAAAGTGCCAACAAATAAAATATTCATTGGCACTTTTATTATTTATGAACAAACAATTATCACATTTTATTGTTCCGCAGCAATACACATCACCACACGGTTAGAGTCGTTGTTACGGAAGGGCTGCACGTCATCACCCTTATATCCAGTAGTTAGTCGAGTTGCGTCGATGCCATACTTTTCGGTTAATATCTTTGCAACTTGGATAGCACGCTTTTCAGAAATTTTCTTATTAATTTCTTCAGAACCTGTACCCTTATCAGCGTAACCTAACAATTGAGCTTTAGCTGTAGGGTGAGCCTTCATCCAATTAGCAAAAGCCTCAACCTTTTGCATCTCTTGGACATCTACTTCAGACGATCCAATCTTAA
Source organism: Prevotellaceae bacterium UBA5903 (assembly GCA_002431845.1). GTDB lineage: Bacteria > Bacteroidota > Bacteroidia > Bacteroidales > Bacteroidaceae > Alloprevotella. The sequence continues at coordinate 1,385 of DJEH01000014.1, forward strand.
AGAATATGTCAGACGAAGTTTTTTCCAATGTCTTAACCACAACAGGTTTAGGCTCTGGTTTTGGAGGAGCAGGCAATGTTTTTGGCTCTGGTTTTGGAGCAGGAGGAGCAGGAGGCGTAACGGGAGGTGCTACAGGTTCTGGTTTAGGAGCATGAGTCACCTTCTTTCTTAATCCAAGTTTAAAGTTTACACCAGCCAAAGCTTGCAACTGCCAATCACCATGCCCGTTTACCTTTGAATTAAATCGATCGTGCAGATTATTAGCCGTAAATTCAACATTCACGCCAATGAAACGATTGATATTAGCTTCTAACTGCATACCCACCCTAAAGTTATGAACCAAGCGGTCCTTGTCCCATGCAAGATTCAAGTCGTCAATTGCAGAATGAGTATCTCTGATAGCTTTCAAGTCATCATTGTCCCATGTGTAAGATAGGCCCACACCGCCAATGAGATAAGCATTCACCCAATTGCGTTTGCCTGGACGAAATGCATTTGAAAGGTTAAGCATAAGGTCGATGTCTGACGTTACAAATTTATAATCGTAAGTTTTGCCAAGACTCTTAATACCATCCTTTGCATTTATTCCACTCACGTGCAAGCGTGTACCAACAACAGGCGTAAACATGCCACCCACACTCACAGCGCCAATAGGTGTGATTAAGTTTTTCTTACTATAATTTGTCCAAGTTAGCTGTCCACCACCTTGCACACCTATAAAGACGTAAGGATATTCAGCCTTACCACCTCTGTTTGCTTGTGCAAAAGCAGTTTGCGTGGTCATGCCTGCAAGAAGCAAGGATGCCAATAATGTTTTGCATTTCATAATATTAATGTTTTAATAATTTCTGAAAACAAATTTACATTTTTTCTCTAAATGCAAACACCTTAACCACTAATATTTTAAAATATCTATTACAAAAATAAGGGTTCAAGCAGTAATGATACATTCCACTTGAACCCTTTTATCGTTTTAATATAAGAATTAATGGTAGTTATAAATAAATATGAATAGCTACTTATAGAATCAGTTATTTAAAATTCATCTATTCTGCCATCATATATATAATCACCCTTAATCAACAAATTCAGATTACTTTAAAATTAATTTTGGTCGTAAGCATGCTTAGGATAATCAATAGTATAATGGAGTCCACGGCTTTCCTTACGTTCAAGTGCTTGACGCGTGATGAGATAGCCCACGTTTATCATATTGCGCAGTTCACAAATGTCGCGAGTAGCCTTTACATGTTTGTAGAGTTCCTCAGTTTCTTCATAAAGAAGGTCTAAGCGTGTCCAAGCACGTTTCAAGCGTAAGTCTGAACGAACAATGCCCACATAAGCCGACATCACTTGCTCCACCTCTTTAGCATCTTGCGCAATAAGCACCTTTTCTTCATTTGTCATTGTGCCACTATCATTCCATTCGGGCACCTTGTTGTTAAAGTCATATTCATCAACATGCTTAAGCGAGTGTTTGGCTGCAGTTTCAGCATAAACCACAGCTTCGATGAGTGAGTTGGATGCCAAACGGTTTCCACCATGTAGGCCTGTACAAGAGCACTCACCAATTGCATAAAGTCTGTTGATTGACGACAAGCCATTGAGGTCTACCTTTATACCACCACAAAGGTAGTGAGCACAAGGCACAACTGGGATGTATTGTTTGGTTATATCTATACCGATAGACAAGCACTTTTGATAGATATTGGGGAAGTGATGTTTGGTTTCTTCAGGGTCTTTGTGTGTTACATCCAAGCAAACATGGTCAAGTCCATGTATTTTCATCTCCTTATCAATGGCACGAGCCACGATGTCACGCGGAGCAAGAGATAGGCGCTTATCGTACTTCTGCATAAATTCCTCGCCATTAGGCAAACGGAGTATACCGCCATAACCACGCATAGCCTCTGTGATGAGATAAGCAGGATGCTTTTCGCGAGGGTTATAAAGCGCTGTTGGGTGGAACTGTATAAACTCCATGCCCTCAACTGTGGCCTTTGCTCTGTAAGCCATAGCAATGCCATCGCCCGTAGCAATTTCGGGATTGGTTGTGGTAGAATATACAGCACCGCAACCACCCGTGCTGAGCACCGTCACCTTTGAGAGAAACGTATCAATTTTTTGCGTATCGGGGTCGAGCACATAAGCACCATAACATTCAATGTCGGGAGTGCGTCGTGTTACTTCAATGCCCAAGTGGTGTTGTGTAATAATCTCTACAGCAAAGTGATTTTCGAGCACTGTGATGTTAGGATGATGCTTAACAGCCTCAATCAGTCCACGTTGTATTTCAAAGCCCGTGTCGTCAGCATGGTGCAGAATGCGAAACTCCGAGTGTCCGCCTTCGCGGTGAAGGTCGAAAGTTCCATCTTCTTTTTTATCAAAGTTTACTCCCCATTTCACAAGGCGCTCAATGCCTGCAGGGGCGTTCTTAACCACCTGTTCTACAGCGCGAGGGTCGGATATAAAGTCACCAGCAATCATGGTGTCCTTTATATGTTTCTCAAAGTTATCTACTTTCAAGTTTGTTACCGAAGCCACACCGCCTTGTGCCTTTGCAGTGTTAGCCTCTTCAATTGAAGTTTTGCAGATAAGAGCTACCTTACCTTTGCCCGAGGCAGCTACTTGGAGGGCGTAACTCATTCCAGCCACGCCAGAACCAATTACTAAAAAGTCAAATTTGCGTATCATCTGTATCGCTTATTTGCTTGCGAAATTACAAAAATGTTTTTGATAATCGTAGTTAAGTCAGCTTTCATTTTTTGCGTTCAAGCTCTTGCAAGTTCTCCATTTTCTTCTTTTCCAAGAACTCATATATGCCGCATAGGTGTTCCTTAACCTTGCCCCCGCCAAACTCGTAGACGCGTGTTACCAGCCCGTCAAGAAAGTCGCGGTCGTGACTAACGCAAATCAGTGTACCATCGAAATCGCGAAGTGCTTGCTTTAGCACATCCTTGGTTCGTAGGTCAAGATGGTTGGTAGGTTCGTCAAGGATGAGCAGATTAACGGGTTCGAGCAAGAGTTTGAGCAATGCCAAACGTGTGCGTTCACCGCCCGAAAGCACTTTAACCTTTTTAGTGCTGGCCTCGCCACCAAACATAAATGCGCCCAAGAGGTCGCGAATTTTGTTTCTTATCTCACCCTTTGCCACGTCGTCGATGGTTTGGAACACAGTTAGTTCACCATCTAATAGCGATGCTTGATTTTGAGCAAAGTAGCCTATCTGCACATTATGTCCGAGGGTGAGTTTACCTTCGTGCTCAAGTTGCCCCATGATGCACTTTACGAGCGTAGACTTACCTTCGCCGTTTCGTCCTACAAAAGCCACTTTGTCGCCACGTTCGATTGTAAATGTAGCATTACTAAAGATGCGTTTGCCGTCGAAACTCTTGCCCACTCCTTCGGCTATCACGGGGTACTGTCCGCTACGCGGAGAAGGCGGAAAACGCAAGCGCAGAGCCGAAGTATCCTCCTCGTCCACCTCGATAAGTTCGAGTTTTTCGAGCATCTTTACACGGCTTTGCACTTGAAAGGTTTTAGAGTAAGTACCCTTAAATCGTTCTATAAAGTCCTTAGTCTCCTGTATCATTTTTTGCTGTTCTTCGTACTGTTTTTGCTGTTGTTCGCGGCGCTCAGCACGGAGTTGCAAATAATGAGAATAGTTTACCTTATAGTCGTAAATACGCCCCATAGTCACCTCAATGGTGCGCGTAGTGATGTTGTCAACAAACTTGCGGTCGTGGCTGATAACCACCACAGCCTTATTATTGTTTATCAAGAAATCTTCGAGCCACCCAATACTTTCAATGTCAAGGTGGTTGGTAGGCTCATCGAGCAATAGCACATCGGGGTTTTGCAGTAGCATTTTAGCCAATTCTATGCGCATGCGCCATCCTCCCGAAAACTCGCTTGTTTGCCTATCGAAATCGGTGCGTTCAAAACCCAAGCCGAGCAAGGTTTTCTCTACATCCTCCTCAAAGTGTGTCATGTCTATGGCATAAAACTTTTCGCTGAGTGTAGCCACCTCTTCAATGAGCGACATATACTCATCACTCTCGTAGTCAGTACGTTCTGCGAGTTGCTTGTTCAACTCATCAAGATGCGCTTGCATGGCATGCAAATGAGCAAAGGCCTGGCAAGTTTCTTCAAAAACAGTGCGTCCGTCTTCGGTCATTAAGTGCTGTGGCAGATAGGCTATTACGGTGTCCTTAGGTGCCGAGACTGTGCCACGGGTGGGTTTTCGTACCCCTGCCAATATTTTGAGCAAGGTACTCTTGCCCGCACCATTTTTGCCCATAAGGGCTATGCGGTCGGTGTCGTTAATAACAAAAGATACATCACTAAAAAGGGTGGTGCCGCCAAACTCAACGGCCAATCCATCTACTGATACCATGTGGTGATAGTGTATTTTTTTTAGAAAGAAATGGGGAACATTTATTTATTTTCGTGCAGCGTCTATCTCATTGGCCAAGGCGTCCGACTCTCCCGACACCACCTTGCGACAGAACATTTTGTTACTCTCGCACAACACCTGCCAATCTTGCATGGTGAGGTGTTTTACCCCTGTTTGATAAAACAGATAGTGCAAGGGAGTGAGCCTCACCACTCCAGGAAACGCGCCTTGATAAAGCATGGCTCGCTGTGCAAAAGGCGAGTTATAAACAATGGTTTGCAAGCACAACTCGCTCGGTACAAACACGGTTTTGAAATAACGTACAAGCGGTTTATTAGTTTCGAGTATACGCTTTACATACTTGGCACAATCGAGCGTAATGGCCCAATAGTCTGAACCAAAATATACATCGCGCTTCATGCCATTGATTGTCACCTGCTTGCTGCGACGCACGCCCATCCACGCTAACATATGGCGCGATGCCACAACAATTTTGTTCTTTAGCCATTGGTTGCGCATATTCAAATCACGAAAGGGATGATAATGAGTAATTTTGCGCAATTGGTCCTTGTTTTCGGTGTTTGAGAGGTTGTAGCCTGCTATAAATTCGCGGTCGATGTTTTGATTAAAAAATTGATGAATTTTCTTATTGCTCCACAATGGATAATCCTGTCCACTAAGGCATACCAAGTGGGTGTAGGGTTGTTTGCTTTCAATAGCAGCCTTCATTAGTTCGTATTGATAAGCCACTTGTTCCCATCCGCCCCAACTAACATAGTGGCGCTTTACAAACACCACCTTTTGGGGTAATAAGCGCTTAAAAGGACGCACATCAACATTGGCATCAACGTGCACGTAGAAGTCGGCATTATAGTCGAGAGCATCAATTAAACGCGCCAAATGGTCGGGATCGCAATAGGCCGATATAAGATAAGCTAACATAATAGAACCATTAAGTTGATTATGCCAAAATAGAATAGTCGGCAGCCTCAATAGCCTTGCGCAATTGGTCGATATGCTCTTGGTTGCGTGTTTCGAGTACCATGCGTAGGTTGCAAGAGTTTACGTCGGGGCTCTCGCCATTACGCTCGTGGTGAATAGATATTATGTTGGCTCCAAGCTTGCAAATTACTTGGCATAGGCCTAACAACGAGCCGGGGCGATCTGCCATTTCGATAAGCATTTCGGTGGTACGTCCTCCCTTCATCAAGCCACGGTTGATAACGCGGCTCAAGATAGTTACATCGATGTTACCACCGCTCACAATACAACATACATTTTTGCCCTTGATGTCTATTTTATTAAACATTGCCGCTGCCACGCTCACGGCACCTGCACCTTCGGCAATCAGTTTGTGCTGCTCAATAAGTGCTAAGATAGCAGCACAAATTTCGTCTTCGGTCACACTCACAATGTCGTCAACATACTGCTGGCAGAGTTCAAAGGTGTGTTGCCCAGGCTCTTTTACGGCTATACCATCGGCTATGGTAAGCACACTTGCAAGCGTCTCAATTTGGTTGTGATCTACGCTATTGAGCATACTTGGAGCGCCTTGAGCTTGCACGCCCACCACGCGTACCGAGGGCTTGAGCGCCTTTACTGCATATGCCACACCACTTGCCAAACCGCCCCCACCGATAGGCACAAATATTACATCAATATCGGGATTTTCGTTGAGTATTTCCATGCCCACGGTGCCTTGTCCTGCAATCACTTCTTCGTCGTCGAAGGGGTGAATAAAGGTCATGTGCTTCTCTTCGTTGAGTTGCATGGCACGTGCGTAAGCATCGTCGTATACGCCTGGCACAAGGCACACCTCTGCACCCATTTCGCGCGTAGCCTCAACCTTCGAGATGGGTGCCCCCGATGGCATACATATCAACGCCGGAATGCCATAACGCTTAGCAGCCAAAGCCACGCCTTGTGCATGGTTGCCCGCAGAGCAAGCTATTACGCCGTGTGCCTTCTCTTCGTCGCTGAGCTGAGATATTTTGAAACCTGCACCACGCACCTTAAACGAGCCAGTTACTTGCAGGTTTTCGGGTTTCAAAAAAACGTTGGCTTCGGGGTTTATCTTTTGTGTAGGTATGAGTTGCGTTTTGCGAATAACGTCCTTTAACACGGTCGAAGCCTTGTATATTGAGTCGAGTGTTAACATATTATATTGTGTATATTAAAGGTTAAAGAGTTTTCAAAAAAATTACTTAAGACCTCCTTGTTTACCTACTGGTTCTTTTTAAGCTTAAGTGTGTGGTCTATGCATTGTGGCAACTCCTCCTCATAGTGTGTCACCATGATAAGTGTTTTTGAGGGGTTTTGCATATAGCGGTCTATCAATGCTTGTGCACGTAGTCGATAACGATTATCAAGTCCGTGGAAAGGCTCGTCAAGGATGAGCAAATCAGGACATTTCACAAAGGCTCGCACAAGGAGCACAAGCCGCTGTTCGCCCGACGAAAGGTGCATATAGTTGCGTTCGGCAAGGTGAGCAGCACCAAAAGCCTCCATCCACTCCATACACTGTTCGCGTTCGGTGGCCGAGGGCCGTTTGTAAAGGCCTATGGTGTCGTGCATGCCACTTGCCACAATGTCGATAGCTGGCAACGGACGGCGGTAAGTAGAGAATATTTCGGGCGATACGTAGCCAATGTGTTTTTTAATTTCCCAAATGCTTTCACCTTGTCCGCGTTTGTTGCCAAATAGCCTTATGTCGCAAGCATAGCCTTGTGGATTGTCGGCACACACCAATGATAGGAGTGTACTCTTGCCCGCACCATTTTCGCCCATAAGCGCCCAGTGTTCGCCACGTTTCACATTCCAATTAAGATTGTGCAGAATGGTGCGTTTACCATATTGTATGTGTATGTTTCTAAAGTCTATCACGTCAGCACCATCAGCCGTTACAGACTCGTTGATTTGGGGTAGTGCCCAAGTGGCCATTTCGTCGTTGCGCTCATCATTACCTGCGCATTCCGATAAAAACTGCTGAAGCGATATAGGCGACTCTACCAACTTGTTTTCAACCCACACCACCTTGTTGATAAATGCTGGAATATCTTGTTTACGGCTCACCACGAGCACCAAGGTTATGCTCTTTGACAACTTTTCGAGTACGCGCGTAAGCATCAGGCGTGCATCTTTATCAAGACCAATGTAAGGGTTGTCCACAATAAGCACTTGCGGACTCGACATAAGCATCTTTGCCAATTGCATACGGCGCAACTCGCCGCTCGATAGCAAATTGATGGGCTTTTCGGCATGTTCAAAGATGCCCAAATCGTTGAGTAGCTCTTGGTTGGGCCATTCATCAGTAGAAGCGTGGTTGGCTGGTTGCCAAGCATTAAAGGCTTGTTGCAACACTTCGTTTACCATTGGGAACACCTGTTCGTCGGCCTGGTTCCATCGTTGCTGATAGTAGGCAGGCTCGTTGCCACCATACACATCTCTAAAGGTAACAAGTCTGACGTTGTTTGCCGCCTTATTGCCCAAAGTGCCAAAATCATATTTCATAGCATCGCCCAATAAGGGGTGCGCTCCTGTTAATATATCAACAAAGAGCGATTTACCGCCCCCATTTGGTCCGCATATAGCCATGCTTTCGCCCTTAGCAAGTTCAAAGTTGAGTGGCGAGGCTAAGCGATAATCAGGGTGGCGCGTCACGCCATTGGTTATCTTTATGAGTGTATTTGCCATCTTATGGAGTTTGATTTTATAATCCGTTTACAAAAATAGTGCAAGGCGAACACAGAGCAAAGTTTACTTTGATATGCTGAGCCGAAGCCTATTTTATGCAAAAGTAAGCATTCTTCCTTAAAAAGCCACACTCTTGCCTCTAAAGATGTGAGCAGAGTATTTATAGATCCACATGGAAATGATTCGTATAAATGCAATTTTTGCTTTTAAAAAAAACATTTCATCGCCCCTTCACAACTACAGAAACATAGCGATAATAACTCCCAAAATGGTAACTTTTATTGACATTTTAAACTTTCAAAATAGAGAAAAATCTGTAATCTCGTTATTTACACACCTCATATTATTAGGTCAAAAAAATTGGCACGAACGCTAAGGATACGTATCCTTATGTTCCCATAACACGTTTATAAGCACCTAAGGATACGTATGCTTAGCACCTAAGGATACGTATCCTTAGGGCATTACAACACGTTTATAAGCAACAAACAACACAAAGTCAACGTCACAACAAAGCATTAACGTGTTGATTATCAGCGCATTAAGACAAATTCGCCATAAATTCAAAAAAATGGCTCACGCACTTTTATTTTTCAAAACAACGAAATTATGAGCATTTCAAATTTTTAACACCATGTTTGCCAACGCCAATCCTTGTCTATAGATAGTTAATGATTTGCTTTATCTAAAAATTTTTTTTGTCTATTACTTGCATGGTATTTATATTTTATCTACTTTTGCATCGAAATCAAGATTGAAATGATTACAAATGTATAATTAATATGGATGCAAACAATGTATTGAACTACCTGTTCCACCACGGCATAAAGCCCTCCATTCAGCGCATGGCTGTTATGAGCTACCTGATGGAGCATCGCACGCATCCAACGGCAGACGAGATATATAATGCGCTACACATATCTATGCCTACCCTATCAAAGACTACAGTGTATAACACACTCAAACTCTTAACCGACAAGGGAGCGGCATTGCAACTTACCATTGACGAAAAAAACTGCTGTTTCGACGCAGACGTCACTCCCCATGCGCATTTTCTCTGCACCAGGTGCGGCAAGGTGTACGACATGCCTCTTACCAACAAACTGCTCTGCAAAGATGCCGACATTCCTAAAAATTTTAGGGTAGACGAGGCACAGTTATACTTTAGAGGTTGTTGCCCCGTATGTGCTAAAGCCGAAAAGGAACACAACAAGAGTATTTCGTAAAAGAAATCAACTTCTCAAACAACGAACAAGACAATACGTCTGGCACACACTCTACCGAGAGAATGCCCGACGACAAGACAACATTACATAACAATCTAACAAAACATAACTCATCATGAAAAAGAAATTTATTTGCACCGTTTGTGGCTACGTTTACGAAGGCGAACACGCTCCCGAAAAATGCCCTATGTGTGGCGTTCCTGCTTCTAAGTTTAAGGAAATAACCGAAGACACCAAACTTCAGTTTGTTGCCGAACACGAAATCGGTGTGGCTAAAGGTTGCGACGAAGAAATGATAAAGGACCTCAACGCTCACTTCTCTGGCGAGTGCACCGAGGTAGGTATGTATCTTGCCATGAGTCGCCAAGCCGACCGCGAGGGCTATCCCGAAATTGCCGAAGCTTTTAAGCGCTATGCTTGGGAAGAGGCAGAACATGCTTCGAAATTTGCCGAACTACTTGGCGACCTTGTTTGGGACACTAAAACCAACCTTGAAAAGCGCATGAATGCCGAAGCTGGTGCATGCGAAGACAAAGCTCGCATCGCAAAACGCGCTAAGGAACTCAACCTCGACGCCATTCACGACACTGTTCACGAAATGGCTCGCGACGAAGCACGCCATGGTCGTGGTTTCGAAGGACTCTACAACCGCTACTTTGCTAAGAAGTAAACCATACATTCATATCTCCTTTTCGTAAATGACATATTTTTTGCAGCAAACATGTCATAAATAATAGCAAATGCTTGGCTCCTAAGTGATACACTTTAGAACCAAGCATTTGCTTTTTTATCATAGTTTCATCCTTGCTTACTTACCCTATACATTCTTGTTCATTTTGTTCTTTTTTGCGGTGTGTAAGACTTTTAACAAACATTAATATAACGGGGGGGGTAATTGCATAATATTGCCTACTTTTGCTATAAAATTAATACTAAAATGTTTTATTAATCAAAAATCTACAAGCATGAATATTCAAATTACCACAAATGTGCGCCATTGGCTTTTGCTCATGGTTTGCTTGTTTAGCTCTTTGCCCTCGTGGGCTGATGATTATACCAAAGATGGCATTATCTATTCAATAGATGAAACTGCGGGTACTGCTTCGGTTAAAGGAGTGGAAAGTAAAAGTATAACAACAGCTAATATAGAAAGTAGTGTGAAAGGATGTAAAGTGACGCGTATAGAAGATAGTGCCTTTGGATACTGCAGTTCTATGACTTCTATCAATATTCCCAATACTATTACTTATATTGGTTGGCATTCATTTGATAGATGTAGCTCTTTGGAATCTTTATATATTCCAACATCTGTTACAACAATATCAGGAGATGCTTTCCTAGGTTGTCATTCCATTAAATCATTCAGTGTATCTGCATCAAACCCTAACTATAGTTCGCAAGATATGTTGCTAATGAATAAAAGCAAAACACATTTAATTTTTGCTCTTGGAAACCTCGCAAGTTACAGCATTCCTAATACAGTTACAATTGTTGAAGATAATGCTTTTTTAAGTCATCAGGGACTTGTGTTTGTAGATATACCTCAAACTGTTACTAGTATTGGCAATGGTGCTTTTGCTTATTGTAGTTCTCTTGTACATATTGACCTTCCCAATGCAATTACACGAATAAGCAAGGATATGTTTAATGGATGCAGTTCTCTTACATCTATTAGCATACCACGTTCCGTTACGAGCATTGAGAATTATGCCTTTACAAATTGTAGTTCATTAAAAACTATAGAATTTAATAGTGATACACCACCTTCAATAGGATATGCATTTGCGGGTACTGATTTAGATACAATCATTGTTCCTAATAATACAGCAGACGCTTACAAAAATGCTTATAGTTGGTCATCTGACGTGAACTTTGTCACTGAAACTACTCCATACAATATAATCAAGGATGGTATTGTCTATAGCTTGGATGATGTCACAAATACAGCCTATGTAATCCGCCCTGAAAATAAGGATATTGTATCTGCAGTAATTAGTGATAATGTGAACGGACATAAGGTTATAAGTATTAATGACAATGCATTTAAATCATGTAGTAGCCTTGTTTCTGTTACACTTCCTAATTCCATTACTAATATAGGACAAAATGCTTTCTATCAATGTTCCTCTCTAGCTTCCATCACAATTCCGAGTTCAGTTACGCAGATTGGTAGTTTGGCTTTTTACAATTGCAGATCTCTAACTTCTGTCGCAATTCCGAGTTCAATTACGAGCATTAATTGGGGGCTCTTTTGGAATTGTTTATCTCTTACTTCTGTTACTATTCCCAACTCAGTTACGAGCATTGGTTACGCAGCTTTCGAAAGTTGTACATCTTTACCTTCTATTGAAATTCCTAACTCGGTAACAAATATAGGTAAGTTCGCCTTTGAGAACTGTCATTCACTTACTTCTGTTGCCATTCCGAGTTCAGTTACAAACATTGGGGAATGCGCTTTCCGAACATGTAAATCGTTAAAAACAATTCGCTTTGAAGGCATTGAACCTCCAGTTATCGGAAGCGAAGTCTTTGATTACACTGCTGTTCAAAACGTAATAGTTCCGAGTGAAGCAATTCTAGCATATAAAAAGGCTTATAACTTTGGTTCAGATGTTAACATAACAGATGAGAGTTCTTATGACCTTGCCCTTTATAATAAGGTGCTTGCTTTAGCTACTACCGACTATTCATCTCAAATATTGTCTTACACCGCAAACGATGGCTTGATAACTGACGCCTCGCAACTCGCAACCAATGCACAAGAACCCACTGAAGGCTCTTTGGCGGCATTGATAGATAACGATACTGACACGTTCTTTCACTCTACTTGGAGCCAAGCATCTCCAACAGACGACTATCACTATCTGCAAGTAGACTTGAAAGATGCTTACAAGCAGATAGCGCTGAAATATACTAAGCGTCAAGGCTCCTCTTATCTTGGTGGTGGTAACGGCAATCCTACAACTTTGCACGTATATGTTACCAACACACCCAACGATGAAAATAGTTGGACAGACCTCGGTACAAAGGCTTGTACCTACGAATATGACAATAGTCAAACAGGTATGTTACCTATTGACTTTGGAGGTAAAGCCTATCGCCATATTCGTTTGGTAGTAGAGGCTACAATATTGAACTCTAAGGAAAATGGCAACCTCTTCTTCTATTGGAGCGAACTTCATGCTTATACTCGCGCATGCAAGACTGATTTGTTAGACGATGCAACTTGCACTACATTAAAGTCAGCCCTAGCAGAGGCGGCAAAGGCTTTGGATGAAGGGATAAAAGCGAATGACGTATTTGATGTGTTACAAATTGCATACGATAATGCGCAAGATGCTTTAAAAACTAGTTATATTGTAGACTTAGATTTTGCTAAGAGTTCCTACATTACAGCCTATAGCGACAAAGCCCTCATCGTGCCTACAGGCGTAAAAGCAGGAATTGTTGTAGACAATGGAAGGGGCGGCATACGCACGGACTATCGTTACGAAGCAGGTGACGCGATACCTGCTAACACGGGTGTTCTGCTTAGTTCAGGCAAGGGCAACTCATTCTACCTCACCGCAACAGAAACCACTGAAACAGCTCCCGAAGACAACCTACTACATGGCACACTGAACGATGAAACAACAAACGTAGAAGGAGCTAATAAGTATTACAAACTATCGTATGACAAGGCTACTGGCACTAAGATTGGTTTTTATTGGGGCACTAAAAATGGTGGCGCATTCGTAAACAAGGCTGGCAAGGCATTCCTTGCACTGCCTTCAACGATGAATGCAGCTCAATTGGCTGGTTTCTCACTATTCGACCTCAAC
>DJEH01000079.1:0-9479 GCA_002431845.1 Prevotellaceae bacterium UBA5903
CAATTAATGTAGGGCATAATTATATAAATTAATTTTGAATACCTACTTATAAGCTATAAAGAGTCATAAAAAAGGTGTCGGCGATGCCTCTTTATGGCTCTTTTTGCATGGTTACTAACATGCTAACTCTATTCGATAGCATTTGCAACCACCCAAACCACCTTAACACTTTTGTAATGCGGCTGTAACATCTTTAACATACCAACGCAGTACTTTTGCCAATAGATAAACAAGAAATAACTATTGGCACAATGAAGAAAAGCGAGAAAAGCGAGAAAAGCTACAAAGAGTATGTCCCACGCGATGTAAGTTGGATGTATTTTAACTATAGAATACTGCAAGAAGCCGAAAAGAAACACGTTCCATTGCTCGAACGTTTAGGCTTTTTGGGCATATATTCAAACAATTTGGATGAGTTCTTTCGCGTGCGTGTAGCGTTGCTCAATCGTATAGCAGCATGCGACGATAAGGAAACTAAAAGCGACAGGCAAGAGGCAATAGAAACGCTTAAGGTTATCAACAAACTGAATGCAAGCTATGCCAAGCAGTATGAACATGCCATCCGCCAAGTGACAGAAGACCTTAAGGAGGAGAACATCTACCTTATAAACGAGAGTCAACTCGATGAAGAGCAACACGACTTTGTAAAGAACTACTATTATAAAAATTTAGACGGCTTTATCGCTCCTGTATGGTTTTCGGCCCTAAAAACAATCAGTAATTGGCCTGACGATTGCATTTATTTGGCCGTAAAGATGCGTAAGGAAAGCGATAAAACTCACCCTGAATATGCCATACTTCAGTTGCCCATCAACTTAGTAGGCCGTTTTGTGCAATTACCCGAAAAGGATGGCAAATCCTACATCATGTATATTGACGATGTGGTGCGTTGCAGTTTGCCATTGATATTTGCCGGACTCAACTATAATATGTTCGAGGCATACGCATTTAAGTTTACCAAAGATGCCGAGATGGAGATAGATAATGACCTACGCACCGGATTGATGCAAAAGATTTCTATGGGTGTAAAGAGCCGCAAAAAGGGGCAGGCGCTCCGCGTGATATACGATGCGCAGATGCCACGCGATGTGCTGAAACGTGTATTGACAAAGCTAAAAATAGACAAGCTCGATACGCTATTGGCATCAGGCCGCTACCAAAATCACCGCGACCTCATGAGCTTTCCAGATTGTGGCCGAAACGATTTAAAATATCCCAAATGGCCCTCTATAATGAAGTCCGAACTAATGGGCGAAGGCTCGTTGCTTGAGGCTGTTAGGCAGAAAGATCGCTTTATCCATGTGCCTTACCACGACTTTGCCTCCTACATACGCCTCTTGCAAGAGGCGGCAATTCACAAGGAAGTAAAAAGCATAAAAACCACGCTTTATCGCCTAGCACACGACTCAAAAGTAGTAAAAGCCCTAATAAATGCAGCTCAAAATGGCAAGGATGTAACGGTTGTTATTGAACTTTTGGCACGTTTTGACGAGGCATCAAACATCTCATGGTCTAAGAAGATGCAAGATGTGGGCATACATGTGATATTTGGCGTAGAAGGCTTGAAGGTACATTCCAAAATAACGCATATAGGCATGCGCAAGGGCACAGACATCTGCGTAGTGAGCACGGGCAACTTCCATGAAGGCAATGCGCGTTGCTACACCGACTATATGTTGATGACTGCTAATCGCAACATTGTGAAGGATGTAGTGCAGGTGTTTAATTTTATAGAACATCCGTATATGCCAGCCAAATATAAGGAATTGCTCGTATCGCCCAACGAGATGCGCACCAAGTTTGTTAGGCTTATCAACGACGAAATTCGCAACCACAACATTGGCAAACCAGCCTACATACGCATCAAAATAAACCATATAACCGACCCTCTGATGGTAAAAAAACTATACGAAGCATCTGCTAATGGTGTGCCAATCGACCTCGTGGTAAGAGGCAACTGCTCACTCGTGACGGGCATCCCAGGCAAGAGCGATACCATACGCATTGTAGGCATTATCGACCGATATTTAGAGCATGCACGCATCTTCCAATTTTGTGCGGGAGGCGAGGATAAAATGTTTATAGGTTCGGCAGATTGGATGCCACGCAATCTCAATAACCGCGTTGAAGTGGTAACCCCTGTCTACGACACAAGCATAAAGCAAGACTTGAAAAAGGTGATAGATTATGCCTTGTCAGACAATATGCAGGGGCGTATAGTAGACGGAACAGGAGCAAACCTACCATGGAAAACCGACGATCCTACACCTTTCCGCTCGCAAGAGGCCATTTATAATAGTTATAAAGCAGAATAACACTTTACCCTATGCCAACACTAAATTATGCAGCTATCGATATAGGTTCAAATGCCGTTCGCTTGCTTATTAAGAGCATAGATAGCGAAGCCGATGACAAAGAAAAGTTTAAAAAAATGCAGCTAATGCGTGTGCCCTTGCGTTTAGGCTTCGACATTTTTAAGAATGGTGCGCTATCGGAGAAAAAAACTGAAAAGTTGCGTCGCTTGATGAAGGCCTATCGGCAAATAATGAAGATATACGACGTGTACGACTATCGTGCCTGTGCCACCTCTGCCATGCGAGATGCAGCCAACGGCATTGAAGTAATCAAGAAAATATATAAGGAAACAGGCTTGAATATCGAAATTATCGATGGTAAAGAAGAGGCGCATATCGTGTATAGCAACCATATAGAATGTATGGCCGACCGAACGGGTGCATACATCTATGTAGATGTGGGTGGTGGCTCTACTGAGATAAACTTTTTGATGAATGGTGAGTTGCAAAGTTCTGTATCGTACAACATTGGCACAGTGCGCTTGCTTACTGATAAAGTTAAGCCCGCAGAGTGGCAACGCCTTGAAACCGACTTGCAAGCTATGATGACAAAAGTAGACCACATCAACATCATAGGTTCGGGTGGAAATATCAACAAAATATACCGCATGACGGCTATTAAAGACAAAGAACTACAACGCATGCCTATCTACTCAGTGCAAGCCATTTACGACCAATTGTGCCCGCTAACCATTGAGCAACGCATGGAACGTTTTGCGCTAAAGGCCGACAGAGCCGACGTTATTATACCAGCTGCAGAGATATTTTTGCGCATAGCACACATCGTTCGTGCAGCCTATATACATGTGCCTGTAATAGGTTTGGCCGATGGCATTATTGACGAGTTGTTTGCGCAAAGATGTGAGCGCGAACCTCAGAAGGTAGTGTGAAAAAAAATTACCTGTTTGTACAAATAATGAGCAATAGATTTCCTATCAAAAGATGAGGAACATCTACTGCTCATTTTTTTATATAGAAACAATATATCTTTTTACAACACTTTATCGTATACGGGTGGAGTAGAAACACCATGTTTTACAAATGTTTCGGCTATAAAGGCCTGTTGCTCGGCATTGATGGGCTTTTCGCCGTTCTTAAGGTGATAGTATAAACCTTTACCAAAGTGTGCTACCAAATCTTGCTTGATGGCTGAGGCTACTGAAGTGTTTACTTCGTCGTAGATGTTAGACATGCCTTGCGCCATTCCCTCGTGTGTTTTGTTAGTATTGTTTGTGTTCATTGTATTTATAGTTGTAGTAATTTTATGCGAAGTTAATAAAAACTTTTTAGTCTGTGTGCTATTTTCTAAAGCTTTTAAATAGTGAATAGTAAAAAGAATGCTGAGCCAAACTTACTAAAGGTAGCCGTTCTTTGCTTTCAATCAGTGCGTTTGTCCTGTTTTAAATTTCTTTATCAAAAAGCTTGGGTTGAGCCTTAGATATATCCCCGCAGCAAGGTCGGATGTAGCCTTTCCTTTGTCCCATGTGGTAGTTGCGGGGTGGTAAATGCTCTTTTGGTTGTGAATGTCGTAAGCAATGTTCACTCCCCACGAAAATCCTTGACCAATGTTTTGAGTATATTCAGCTTGCAGTGTTAGCATGCGGGGCTTCGATAGCAAATTAGCCTCGTCGGTGTTGCCAATAGCATTAAATAGCGGACTGCCGTAAATGCTAATAAACTTGTTGCTGTGCCAATAGCTTGCAGTGGCACAAAAGTTCCATACCTTGGCTTGTACCTTAGCATATATGCCTGTACCATTCTTGTAGGGTAGGGCAGTGCCCTTTTGCTGGCTATAGTAGTGGGCGGTTACTTCGCCGTTTATGCTTGTGGATATGCGCGTGTTGAGCGGTATGTTTATGCCCACACCTGCTGCAGCGTTAAGCCATGTTTTTATGCTTCGTTCTTGCGCTTCGGTGTTAATTTCGCCACCGATGTGGTGCATCAGTACCTGTAGCGGAAAGTAAACTCGTGCCGTTTGTGGCTTATGGTTAGCCAAGAACCGAGCGGACAATCCGTAGGTAAACTCCTCCTGCTTATTGTCTTTTTTATAAATAAATTTTTGCCAATCCACCCATGTGTCAAAATGCAACCAATGGTTGTTCCATATCAGTTGTACCCCTGTTTCGGGGTCGGTCGTTAAGCATTTCTCGCTGTTATAGAGCGGCTCTGTGAGTTGATGAAAGACTTTCCCGTAGATTGACCCCAGCACGATGTTTACCTTATCAGATAGTTGCAAATTAGCTCTGAAAAGCGGCACACAGTGAAAAGCTTTGGTTGTTTTGTCATTGTCGTTGCGTGTCAAGTCGCCAGTATTGGCCGTTGGATAGCGGTCGGCCCCCCAATAATGTAGCATGTGAGCACCCACCTCAACCTTTAAGTTGCTCAGAGGCTGATAGCTAACGCTTGGGGCAATCCACATGCCTGGAAGCGTGTATCCCTTTACTACATCTTTGCTATTGAACTCATTGTCCTTAAAAAATGCAAGAGCCTGTAGGTTAAATCTAAGTTCATTTTTCTCGTCTGCGGCAATGCTACTATTTTCAGTGTTAAACACCAAAGAGTCTACTTGCGCGACACTTGGAGAAACGCAACATAAGCATGCTAAAAGTGCAAAGAGGGCTACGTAATGGTGGGTGTTCATATCTGATAATCTAACTTCAGTGGGGGATGTATACTATAATTTTTCGGGCGTCAAAATTAGCTATTTTATGCAAATCTTCCAACCTTAAATGATAACTAATATTGGTAAAAGATAAAATAGATGCAACTCGTAACTATAACTTTTACAATTAGTATAAAAGAGTGTTGAAACAGCGTAACCGCACAATGGGGTTATGTTATTGTTTTGTAAACAAAATAACCTAACAGGGGGGGGTAATTTCAATAATTAAAAGCAAAAACAGACCAATTTATAAGTAATATGTGAAAAAAAAGAAGTAATATTGCAAAACGATTATAAGAAAAAGGACGAACAAACAATCGTTTATCAAACTGTTCAATGGCTTGTGGCTTGCAAATGCTGATAGGCTTTGTGGACATTCGTTGATATACTCTTCTAACAGCATAATGAAACGTTTATTTATCATAACGCTTTTAACGGCGTTGCTCTCTATATTAATGGCCTCATGTGGCCGTGTTAGCGGTGGCAAGGTGGGACTCGATGACTCAAACGAACTCTACGACAGCCTGTCCTCTTACTACAAACTTGCTCGTCGCTATCAGACCGAAGGCAAGGTAAATTTAGCCATTATAAACTACAAAAAATGCGTGCAAGCAGATGCAACAACCGAGCAAGAACAACTCAGTATACAGCCTATAGTGATAGATGCTATGTTGCAGATGTTTAATGTATATCAAACGATAGGAAGTCCTAAAAACTGTGTAGACACATTTAACGAAATACGCACGCGGCCAACACAGACCATCGCTAAATTCTGTATGCGCGATGTAAACGTGATATATGCCTATTCGCTTTTCTTTTTAGACGGACACGAGCAAGAGGCTAAACACATCGTTATCAATAACTTAAAAAGACCTCTGCAGGGCGAAAAAAAATGCGAGGATGTCAATGGAAAACCACGCGATTTGCAGTCAGAGCGTCTCTTCCGCGACTATTCATTTGCCGCTGCAATATGCTATTCCGACCCAATGCACTATAACGATGTCGTCAGATGGTGCCAACGTGCAATAGCTTGTTCAAAAAATTTAGAGAATGTGCGTGGCACACAGTACATTGTGTCGTTGCTTAGCAATCTCTACCTCAAACATGGTCGCTTGCTCGATGCCATAACACTTGCAGAAGAGGCTATCAATAATTCTACTGCACAACACGATACGTTGTCATCGGTTAATTCGTACAACGCTTTGGTGCGCATATTCCTTGATTATGGCCTTGCACAACAAGCCAACCAACGTGCCACAGAAGCTGTGAGATTAGCCGCATCATTAGGCAATACCAACCCAATGATAGCCATTCAGAGCTATTTGCTAAAGTGTCGTTCTGACTTTGAAATTGGACATAAAAAACATGCTATTAAGTGGCTCAAAAAGGCTGATGATTTGGCTCAAATGCTGCCTTATACCAATGGTATGTGCGATGTAGACTTTTATAGAGGGGTAATATTTTCACAAAGTAGCGATAGTGCTGAATTGGTCAAAAGTGTTTCACTGCTTAAAAAGGTAACAAAAGGCGCACCTTTAAACACACAAGTGAAGGCCTACTATTATATGGCCAAAGCCTTTGACCGACAACGCAACAATGCCCAATGTGAAGTTGCTCTTGATAGTATGTATAGCTTGGCTCATTCAGCCGACCCTCCTATCCATGTGAGAGGTGCAGGCAAGTTTGCTGTGAACTACTATTATAGTCGTGGCAATTATCCCATGGTAGCGCGTTACGCTATAGAAATGCAAAAAGAAAATGATCTATACCACTCGTCGGCAATTATGCAGCAAATATCAGAAGATATGATGCGCGAAAAATTGCTGTCGGAGCAAACCAAAACCGAGAGTATAAGCTATCGTCACAACACGATGTTTGCAGTGGTGGTGGGCGTGTTTGTATTGTTGATTGTTGCGCTGATATTATATATCATCAATAATCACGAAAACTTCTCGCAACGCATGAAGAGTGTGAAGAGCGAGTATGAAGAAGAAATACGCCGAAAACAAGAAACCATCCAAACCTTGCAAAGCTCGCACGACGATACAGCAAGTAGTCATGAGTTGCTATTGTTGGCCGAAGAACTGACTGTGGACAAGAATGTAACCTTGTTCAACAATCTTTTCTCACACCTGTATCCTAATTTCGATTCGCATTTGGCTGAGGCTATCCCAGGGCTTGGCAAGCGCGAAGTGCTTGTGTGCAAACTCATATTGCTTGACTTTACCTCTCAGCAGATATCAAGCAGTTTAGGCATAGCCTCGCGCAGCATCAATATCTATCGTTATCGCATCCGCCAAAAGATGAACGATAAAGACCACTCGCTTGAGAGTTGCCTAAAATCATTGGTATAAGTTGCTCTTCAAACTGCAATTAACTCCTATCTGTTCAAACTCTTATTAGAGGTTGAGTTGAATTTTTTAAACCCTCAAGAATCAAGAAAAATAAGCGACGTTATTCTTTGCTTATTTTTCTTGATTCTTGAGTGTTTTTGTAAGCTGTTGATAATCAGTTGCTTAGCTTTGTTGTGATTACGCACCTCATTTTGTCTTATCATAAGGACACGTATCCTTGGTTCAAAACGAAATAGGTGGAGTAAAATTGTAATATGCAAGTGTGCGTTTTATGGCATGTTTTTTATATTTTCTTTCTATTCCGTCATTTCAAAATATCAATAAAAGTTCACGAAAATAATTAATTTTTTGTAGCCAGTATATCAATCCAACAAAACTGAATTCTAAAAGCAGTGATGTCTCAACGTGTACTAATTAGTTCAATATTGTAAGCCCTAAAACAGAAAAGCATAAAAAACATGTACAATAAGACCTTCTTTTTATTTGTGGTTCCGATAAAAGTTAGTAACTTTGCAGTCCGAATGGTGTAGTGTACACATTCATCTCTTATTATCCGAAAAAAATAAAACAATATATAATAATAAAAAATAAAAGACAATGCCTACTATTCAACAATTGGTAAGAAAGGGCAGAAGCGTAGCAGCAGACAAGAGTAAGTCGCCTGCACTCGATTCATGTCCTCAGCGCCGTGGCGTTTGTGTGCGTGTGTATACCACCACACCTAAAAAACCTAACTCAGCAATGCGTAAGGTAGCTCGTGTACGTTTGACTAACTCAAAGGAAGTAAACTCTTACATCCCAGGTGAAGGTCACAACTTGCAAGAGCACAGCATCGTATTGGTACGCGGCGGTCGTGTAAAAGACCTCCCTGGTGTACGTTACCACATCGTACGCGGTACTCTTGATACTGCTGGTGTAGCTAATCGTACTCAACGCCGTTCTAAGTATGGTGCTAAGCGTCCTAAGGCCGCTAAGAAGTAAAAATGATTTCATGGATAAGCGTGTGTGATATGTCGTCAAATAACGCATCACACACGCAAGTCCACTGAAATTTTGGGGAAGAAACATAGTAAGCCAAAACCAAACATCACCAATCGATGTTGTGCTTTTAGCTTTTATAGATAAAGGGTGTAGAAAAATAAAAGATAATTTATCAATATTTGATACACTTACTCCCCTAACCATATTTCTGTAAACACAGAAAAAAAGAAGCATCCTCCCCAATGAAGGGTGCAAATAATCATCAATATTTTATTTAATAATTTGGTTTGCAGAGGTTGAGTAAATATCCAAATGAGGAATTGAAGAACCAATTTGCAGCCCTAACAAAACCATTTTAACTCACAATGAGAAAGGCAAAACCAAAGAAGCGCGTGATTCTTCCAGATCCCGTGTTCGGTGACCAAAAAGTTTCTAAGTTCGTAAACCACTTGATGTATGATGGTAAGAAGACTATCTCATACGAAATCTTCTACAACGCATTGAATATTGTAGGCGAGAAGATGAAAGATCAAGAAAAGAGCGCACTCGAAATCTGGAAAACAGCCCTCGATAAGATTACTCCTCAAGTAGAGGTTAAGAGCCGTCGTATCGGTGGTGCAACATTCCAAGTTCCTACAGAAATCCGTCCCGATCGTAAGGAATCTGTTTCAATGAAGAACATGATTGCTTTCGCTCGTAAACGCGGTGGTAAGACTATGGCAGACAAACTCGCTGCAGAGATTATGGACGCTTACAACGAACAAGGTGGCGCATTCAAGCGTAAAGAAGATATGCACCGTATGGCTGAAGCTAACCGTGCATTCGCTCACTTCAGATTCTAAATTTAACATTGAGTATACATTAAACGATGGCAAAGCACGATTTACATTTGACTCGTAACATCGGTATCATGGCTCACATCGATGCCGGTAAGACCACTACTTCTGAGCGTATCCTGTTCTATACAGGTAAAACTCACAAGATCGGTGAGGTTCACGATGGTGGTGCAACGATGGACTGGATGGCTCAGGAACAAGAGCGTGGTATAACCATTACATCAGCAGCTACAACCTGCCAATGGCATTGGAACAACCAAATTTACAAGATCAACTTGATTGATACTCCGGG
>DJEH01000079.1:9516-12124 GCA_002431845.1 Prevotellaceae bacterium UBA5903
CCGGGACACGTTGACTTTACTGCAGAGGTAGAGCGTTCACTCCGTGTGCTCGATGGAGCTGTGGCTACATACTGCGCAGTAGGTGGTGTAGAACCACAATCAGAAACTGTATGGCGTCAAGCTGATAAGTACAACGTACCACGTATTGGTTACGTAAACAAGATGGACCGTTCGGGTGCCGACTTCTTTGAGGTTGTACGCCAAATGAAGGCTATCTTAGGTGCTCATCCTTGCGTAATTTCAATTCCTATTGGTGCTGAAGAGAACTTCAAGGGTATCGTAGACCTTATCAAGATGAAGGCTATCTTCTGGCACGACGAAACAATGGGTGCTGAGTACGAAATCGACGATATCCCTGCTGAACTTCAAGACGAAGCACAAGAGTGGCACGACAAGATGGTTGAAACTGCTGCTGAATGCGATGAAGCCTTGATGGAGAAGTTCTTTGAAGATCCTTCTTCTATCACTGAAGAAGAAATCATTGCAGCTATCCGTAAGGGTACACTTGCAATGGATATCGTTCCTATGACTCAAGGTTCTTCATTCAAGAACAAGGGTGTACAAACATTGCTCGACTATGTATGTATGTTCCTCCCTTCTCCTCTTGATACTCCAAACATCGTAGGTACTAACCCCGATACAGGCGAAGAAGAAGACCGCAAACCAAGCGAAGACGAACACACTGCAGCTCTTGCATTTAAGATTGCAACCGACCCTTACGTTGGTCGTTTGACATTCTTCCGTGTTTACTCAGGTAAGATTGAGGCAGGTTCTTATATCTACAATACTCGTTCACGCAAGAAGGAACGTGTATCACGTTTGTTCCAAATGCACTCTAACCACCAAAACCCAGTAGAGGTAATCTCAGCTGGTGATATTGGTGCAGGTGTAGGTTTCAAGGATATCCACACTGGTGATACTCTTTGCGACGAGGATGCTCCAATCGTACTCGAATCTATGGACTTCCCCGATCCTGTAATCGGTATTGCAGTTGAACCTAAGACTCAGAAGGACCTTGACAAACTTTCACAAGGTCTTGCTAAGTTGGCAGAAGAAGACCCAACCTTTACTGTTAAGACTGACGAACAAACAGGTCAGACTGTCATTTCTGGTATGGGTGAGCTTCACTTGGACATCATCATCGATCGTTTGAAGCGCGAATTCAAGGTTGAATGTAACCAAGGTAAGCCACAAGTAAACTACAAGGAAGCTATTACTAAGACAGTTAATCTCCGTGAGGTTTACAAGAAGCAATCAGGTGGTCGTGGTAAGTTTGCAGACATCATTGTAAACGTTGGTCCTGTAGACGAAGACTTCAAGGAAGGCGGCTTGCAATTCATCAACAAGGTTACTGGTGGTAATATTCCTAAGGAATTTATCCCTTCAGTACAAAAAGGTTTTGAGAATGCAATGAAGAGCGGTGTGCTCGGTGGCTTCCCATTGGATAGCCTCAAGGTTGAGCTTCTCGATGGTTCATTCCACCCTGTAGACTCTGACCAATTGTCATTCGAAATTGCAGCCCTTCAAGCTTACAAGAACGCTTGTGCTCAAGCTGGTCCTGTATTGATGGAGCCTATTATGAAACTCGAAGTTGTTACTCCAGAGGAGAACATGGGTGACGTTATCGGTGACTTGAACAAGCGTCGTGGCCAAGTTGAAGGTATGGAAACAAGCCGTAGCGGTGCTCGTGTCGTTAAGGCAATGGTTCCATTGGCAGAGATGTTCGGTTACGTAACAGCTCTCCGTACCATTACTTCAGGTCGTGCTTCAAGTTCTATGCAATACGATCACCACGCTCCTGTATCTTCAAGCATCGCTCGTGCCGTACTTGAAGAGATTAAGGGTCGCGTAGACCTCGTAAAGTAATCTGAACGTCAAAGCACATTCTGATTAAGAATAAATCATACTTTTTGCCTTGAAAAGGAACAGGATAACGAATGACTCTTATCCTGTTGCCTTGCAAGGCGTTTCATAAATAAAACAAACATAAACAAAATGAGTCAAAAAATTCGTATCAAGCTCAAAAGCTACGATCACACTCTCGTTGAAAAGTCAGCTGAGAAGATCGTAAAGAACGTGAAGGCTACAGGTGCCGTTGTAAGCGGTCCTATCCCCCTTCCTACACGCAAGCGTATCATCACTGTAAACCGCTCTACTTTCGTTAATAAGAAGAGCCGTGAGCAGTTCGAGATTTCTACTTACAAGCGTCTTATCGACATCTACAGTTCAACTTCTAAGACTGTTGATGCATTGATGAAGCTTGAATTGCCTTGTGGTGTTGAAGTTGAAATCAAGGTATAGTAACTTGCCTACTCAGCTTTTTTGATACAACTAATAAAGTCTCAACTCTTTTTTAGGGTTGAGACTTTTTTGCGTATATAGGATGCTTAAGATATTGTGGTTCAAATAGTTGCTCTTATATATGATTTGAAACACCTACTAATATCAACTTGCTTGAAAAAACCTTAATCAATTCGTAAATTAGAACGAAAATCTTATATTTGCAGCATCAAGTTGATGTTCCAATCTAATTGAATTATACTATGCGACAGACAGAAGAACGATATATTAGTTTGCTTACAGATTTTGGCTTTAAACGCATCTTTGG
>DJEH01000079.1:12317-16287 GCA_002431845.1 Prevotellaceae bacterium UBA5903
AAGTTCATCGTAGAGATGCAGAATGCCTATCAGACATACTTCAAGGACAGATCGCTTTACTATGCCACCTTTCCCATACGCGAACAAGCCCCTAAGGGAGCCGATTGGAACTTTAAGCTCAAGCACGTGTATGTCGTGGCTCTTTTGAACTACAGCATGAGCGACCCAGCCTTTTCTGATAATAGCATCAACCACGACATTGGTTTGCTTGACAAGCATACGCATCGTATTTTCAATGACAAGCTAACATTCAAGTACATCGAAATAGCAAAGTTTGATAAGACGATAGACCAACTCGAGTCCAATTACGACAAATGGCTTTTTGTTCTACGCAATCTGCCGCGCCTTGATCGTCAGCCCAAGCGCCTACAAAGTGCCGTTTTTGATCGCCTTTTCTCTGAAGCTGAAATTGCCAAGTTTACCAAAATCGAACTGCGTGAATACGAAAATAGCTTGAAAGCCTATCGGGATATCAAGAATTCTCTTGACTCTGCTGAAGAAAAAGGACGTGCAGAAGGGCGTGCAGAAGGTCGTGCGGAAGGCCGTGCAGAAGGTAGAGCAGAAGGCATGGTTTATGTAGCAAAAAAGTTATTAAAACTTGGAATGCCTATAGAGCAAATAGCCGAAACAACGAATCTCACAATTGACGAAATCAATAATCTGTAGGAGCCATCCTTATGCAAGCGAGCAAAATAAATTAAAAGGCTAATGGGTTTAAAGCTGGACTTTGATGAAAACATAGCAAAATGTTTTTGCAGCGTATAGGTCAAATTGCAGAATATTCTGTAATTGTCCTATACGCTTTTTTACATATACATAGTAGTCGTACGCCAGAATATTTGTGTATCTGAACTTTATTTGAATTTATGAAGTACATGTAAATATAGTGTATTATGCGTTTTAACTTTATTACTTTGCACAAGAACTTCGTTTTCCTCGGTAATACACTATTTTAACCATACGCCAATAATTGGGGTATAATCCTGGTTCGTTTACCATATAATATATTGTTGTTCATTTTGTCCTATTTAGTAGTATGTATACCTTTAACAAACATTAATGTAAATGGGGGGGTAATTACATAATATTGCCTATATTTGCTATAAAATTAATGCTAAAATGTTTTATTAATCAAAAATCTACAAGCATGAATATTCAAATTACCACAAATGTACGCCATTGGCTTTTGCTCATGGTTTGCATGTTTAGCTCTTTGCCCTCGTGGGCTGACGATTATACCAAAGATGGCATAATTTATTCAATAAACGATGAGAATGCGACAGCTTATGTAAAAGGTGTAGAAAACACGAGCATAACCAATGCTAATATAGGTAGCAGAGTAGCTGGTTGCGACGTTACGAGCATAGGATATAATGCTTTCAGAGGCTGTACTTCACTTGCTTCAGTTACACTTCCTAATTCCATTACTAATATAGGACAGTATGCTTTCTATCAGTGTTCCTCTCTAACTTCTATCGAAATTCCGAGTTCAGTTACGCAGATTGGTAGTTTGGCTTTTTACAATTGCACTTCTCTAACTTCTGTTGCAATTCCGAGTTCGGTTACGAGCATTAATGAGGGACTCTTTTGGAATTGCTTCTCTCTTACTTCTGTTACTATTCCCAACTCAGTTACAAGTATTGGTTACGCAGCTTTCGAAGGGTGCACGAATTTACCTTCTATTGAAATTCCTAACTCGGTAACAAATGTAGATGAGTTCGCCTTTGAGAACTGTCATTCACTTGCTTCTGTTGCCATTCCGAGTTCAGTTACAAACATTGGTAAATGCGCTTTCCGTTCTTGTACTTCCTTGATTTCTATCAATATACCGAATGCAGTGACAACAATAAAAGAAGAGACATTCAATGGATGTTCCTCACTGCAAACTATTTATTTTGAAGGAGAGACATGCCCAACAATAGAAAGCAATGCGTTTCAAAATATCGCATCCAATCCCATCGTGGTAGTTCCACAAAATTTAAAGGATGCTTATCAAACTGCGTTGAGCGGATTGACTGATGTATCTTTCACTATATTAGAGGCTGGTGAAGCAAGAACAAAACTTGACAGCCTTATAGCAAGCGCAAGTGAAGAGGTGAATGCAGACTCCTTACTCTATACCAGAATTGATTTGGCAAGGCGCACTGCATACGAAGAGCAAATGGCAAATGCACAACATATATCTGAAAGCAGCAACAATGACTCTGAGCTAATAAATGCTTATGATTCACTTAGCACTGCGTACAAACAAATACATTATGCGTTGGCTGACATGAAAGATTATAGCAAAATGTATTTTGCACCTCTTTCAAGTTTAAGCGCAGAGGTGAGCAAGCAAATTACCCCCGACTATTCGCCTCTTATTTCTACTTACACAGCGGGTAGTAACATACTCACAGACAAATCACAACTATCGACTAATGCTCAAGAGACTACTGAAGGCGATATAAGTAATTTGGTGGATGGAAACAAGGATACCTACTTTCACTCAACCTGGAGCGCAGCAAATACAGATAGCTCATACGCTTATTTACAAATAGACCTTAAGAGTGCTTATCAAAACTTATTGCTTGACTATACTAAGCGCTACAACTTTACGGCAAATAATGGATTTCCTACGCAGATACATGTGTTTGGCACAAATACCCCCAACGAAGAGGACAGTTGGACTGATTGCGGATATACCACTACGCTCCAATATACAGAGGACAATAACCAAAGCGGTAAGGCAATTATAAAATTGGGAGGAAACTATCAATACGTCCGTTTGCAAGTAGAAGCTACTGGTGGCATGCAACGTACAAATGGTAATTTATTCTTTGCATTAAGCGAATTGGGCATTCGTCCTATAACCGTTTTAAAAGAAGTTATTTATGCCGAAAAGGATGGTTTGATAACTGATGTTTCTCAACTATCGTCAAATGCAATTGAACCTACCGAAGGTTCGTTAGAAGCTTTGATTGATAATAACTTAGATACTTATTTTCACTCTGCTTGGAGTACAGAGAACACAACAGAGGCGCATCACTTTTTGCAGATAGACCTAAAAAATGCTTATAAGCAAATTGCGCTGAAGTATAGCAAACGACAAGTTAATATTGATGAAGGTAGTCCTGTTACTTTGCATATTTACGTAACCAACACCCCCGATGATGATGAAAGTTGGACTGACCTTGGCACCCAGACATGTGCATACGACTACGATTTTGGCAATACGGGTTTACTACCTATCGACTTTTATGGTACGGCTTATCGCTATATTCGCTTGATGGTTGAAGCAACAACCACAAACAGAACTAATAATGGTAACCTGTTTTTCTATTGGAGCGAGCTTCATGCATATACTCGCACTTATATGACTGATGCGCTTAGCGAAGCAACTCGCTCTGCACTCATCGCTGCTCAAACACAAGCTAAGGAAGAACTTGAGGCAGAATTGGCAACTGAAGTTACCTACAAGGCTCTGCAGTCTGCTTATGATGCAGCTACCTCTGAAGTTGAAGAAAGTGCAAAACTCATTGACTTTGCCAAGAGTTCGTACCTAACTGCCTATAGCGACCATGCACAGGTATTGCCTGCAGGAGTTAGGGCCGCCATAGTTATTGCTAATGGCAACAGCGTTTGCAACGACTATCGCTATAATGATGGCGACGTAGTCCCTGCCGAAACAGGCATATTGCTACAAGCTGGCAAAGGCAACTCATTCTACCTCACCGCAACAGAAGCCACTGAAACAGCTCCCGAAGACAACCTACTACATGGCACACTGAACGATGAAACAACAAACGTTGAAGGAGCTAATAAGTATTACAAACTATCGTATGACAAGGCTACTGGCACTAAGATTGGTTTTTATTGGGGCACTGAAAATGGTGGCGCATTCGTAAACAAGGCTGGTAAGGCTTTCCTTGCACTGCCTTCAACGATGAATGCAGCTCAATTGGCTAGTTTCTCACTATTCGACCTCAAC
>DJEH01000072.1:0-949 GCA_002431845.1 Prevotellaceae bacterium UBA5903
TGGAGTGGTAGTTGTAGACGAATCCTACATTGACTTTTGCCCTCAAGCCTCTGTTGTACCCTTATTAAACAAGTATAAAAACCTCGTTATACTCCGCTCTTTTTCGCACGCTTGGTCGATGGCAGGAGTTCACATGGCAGCTATCGTTGCCTATCCAAATGTTATTGACGAAATTTCAAATGTTGGATTTATACATCCAATAAACCGACCTACAGAAGAAATTGTTGCTAATATGGTTCACAATCGTTTAGACGTTGATAAATGGGCTAGACAAATTATTGATGAACGAACAAAAGTACGATTAGCACTTAGCGACCTACCCGAATGCAAGCATATCTACCATTCTGACGCAAACTTTTTACTAGTAAAATTCAATGACTGCCAAGCTGTGTATAAGTACTTATTAAAGAATGGCATAGCCGTAAAGCCAATAAATGGATGTTTGCGCATTAGCATTGGATTGCCACAAGAAAACTCTGCATTATTAGGTGCACTAAGAAGAAGAAAAGAATAGGTTTTCCTCCCTTCTAACAAAGTTTCATAATCCTTTCGACACATAAAAAAATAGAGCCGATACAAGGGTATAAAACGCCGTAGAAGCCAAATAAAGGGCTTTTACGGCGTTTTTATCTAAAAAATCACACACTATTTGCCCTATAAATTATTGCATCATAAAATAAAGTGGTATTTTTGCTTAAAGAAAGAACAAATTAATATCAATGATAACAGACGACAGAATAATTAAGGTCAATATTGAGGAAGAGATGAAGACCTCTTATATTGACTACTCCATGTCAGTAATTGTGGCTCGTGCATTGCCTGATGTACGCGATGGTTTTAAACCTGTTCACCGCCGCATACTTTATGATATGATGGAATTAGGCATCACTCACGACAAACCCACACGTAAGTCGGCTCGTGTTGTAGGTGATGTGCTTGGTAAGTATCA
>DJEH01000072.1:1004-30682 GCA_002431845.1 Prevotellaceae bacterium UBA5903
GTGCTTGGTAAGTATCACCCACATGGAGATAGTTCTGTGTATGGCGCATTGGTGCGTTTGGCACAACCATGGAACATGCGTTACACACTTGTTGAAGGACAAGGTAACTTTGGTTCGATGGATGGTGACTCGGCTGCTGCTATGCGTTACACAGAAGCTCGCCTTTCGCCCGTTGGCGAGGCTATGATGCAAGACATCGAAAAGGAAACGGTTGATATGGACCGCAACTTTGATAACACTCGCGATGAACCTAGTGTTATGCCTACACGCATCCCCAACTTCCTTGTTAACGGTGCAAGCGGTATTGCAGTGGGTATGGCTACCAACGTACCTACTCACAACTTAGGCGAGGTGATAGATGGTTGCGTGGCATACATCGATAATCCCGACATTACAGTTGAAGAACTTATGCACTATGTAAAGGCACCAGACTTCCCTACAGGTGGCTATATCATGGGTATGCAAGGAGTTCGAAGTGCATACGAAACAGGTAAGGGACGCATCGTTATGCGTGCCAAGACAGATATTGAAAGCGGTCCACAACACGATACCATCGTTGTTTCTGAACTTCCCTACGGACTGAATAAAGAGGAACTTGTTAAGTATATAGGCCAACTTGCAGCAGAAAAACGTATTGAAGGCATTTCAAACGTTAATGACGAAAGTGATAAGGATGGCATGCGCATTGTTATTGACGTAAAACGCGACTTCAATGCCAACGTTGTGCTTAATAAACTCTTTAAGATGACTGCTTTGCAAACATCGTTTGCAGTCAATTGTATTGCACTTGTTCCTGGCGACAAGAAACGTCCTGGTGTAGGCGGTATGCCTAAACTCTTGACGCTTAAAGATTGCATTAAGTACTTTGTAGAACACCGTCACGATGTTGTAATACGCCGTACTCAATACGATTTACGCAAAGCACAAGAGCGTGCACACATATTAGAGGGACTCATCATTGCTTCAGACAACATTGACGAAGTGGTTCACCTTATCCGTGCATCCAAAAACCCACAAGCAGCAATTGAAGCTTTAAAAGAGCGTTTCGGACTTGACGATATACAAGCTAAAGCCATCGTTGATATGCGTTTGGCACAGCTAACCAATATCCAACAAGAAAAGTTGCACGAGGAATACGAAGAAATAGAAAAGCGCATTGCCTACTTTGAACAAATATTGAGCGACGATGAACTTTGCCACAAGGTGATGAAAGACGAACTTATCGAAGTAAAAGAAAAGTTCGGCGATGAACGTCGCACAGAAATTTGCCTATCATCTACCGAGTTTAATCCTGAAGATTTCTACTCAGACGATGAAGTGGTCATCACTATTTCTCACCTTGGATATATCAAGCGTACACCACTAAACGAATTTAGAGCACAAGATCGTGGCGGTGTGGGAGCCAAAGGCGGCAGCACACGCGATTCAGACTTTATTGAATACATCTACCATGCCACCATGCACAATACGATGTTATTCTTTACTGCAAAGGGACGTTGTTACTGGCTGAAAGTATATGACATTCCAGAAGGCGCAAAGAATGCCAAAGGACGTGCCATACAAAACATGCTCAACATTGAACCAGACGATAGTGTGAATGCATGTCTGCACATCCGCAAATTGGCAGATGCAGAGTTCTGCCAAACACACTATGTGATGTTCTGCACTAAACAAGGTATCATCAAGAAAACTTGTCTTAGCGAATACTCTCGCCCTCGCACAAATGGTGTTAATGCTATCAACATTCTCGAAAACGACAAAGTTGTAAGCGTTGTATTAACTAATGGCTCTAACGAGATTATCATTGCTAACCGCAACGGACGCGCTATTCGTTTTAATGAGAATACCGTTCGCACAATGGGCCGAACTGCAACAGGTGTACGTGGTATCCGACTTGATGAAGACGGAACAGACGAGGTTACAGGCATGATATGCATAAACAATCCTGAAAAAGAAACTGTGTTAGTAGTCAGCGAGAAAGGAAAGGGCAAACGCTCTGCCGTTGAAGATTATCGTGTTACTAATCGTGGCGGAAAGGGTGTGAAAACACTCAACGTTACAGAAGATACAGGTAAAGTTGTTGCAATCAAAGCAGTGACTGAGGATGAGGATTTGATGATTATCAACAAGAGCGGTATAACTATACGCTTACGTGTAAAGAACATCAGCGTACTTGGTAGAGCTACTCAAGGTGTGAAACTCATTGAACTTAAAAAACGCAATGAGGAAATATCAAGCGTATGCGTAGTACCCTCAAACGAAGAAGAAGAAGAGGAGGAGATAGAACAAAAAGCTGAAACTACTACTGCAAGCGATAATGATCTACCTTTGTTTTCGGATGTAAACTTAAATAACAAAAACACAGAAAACGAATCAGAAAACAACAACACTCCAAACGAATAACAAAATATGAAGAATATTGATAGTGAGAATGCTTACTTTAAAGAAAAACAATTGAATGCAAGCTATGCATTCTCACTATCTTTTCCATTTTAATAATAGATTGTAAAACCAAAACAACAATGAAAAAGTTAGTTTTATGTTTAGCTGTATTGCTTTGTGGCTTTGCCACTGCTACAGCGCAGAGCGACCAACACATTGGATCTTACAAGGCTAACGACCTTGTTCGCAAAGCCGACGGATTGCTACAAAAGCGTACGAGCGAATCTTATGAACAAGCTCAGCAATTGTATAAGGACGCACAAGAACAACTGAACGCCGACATAGAAAAAGCTAAAGCAAACGACAAGAACGACAAACTTGCATTGCTTTACTTGCAAAATGCCGACCTCCAGAACAAGTTGCTCAACCCCGAAATGACCAGAGCCTCTCAAGGCATGGCTTTTGATACAATTCAATTCTGTAACTTTATTGATAAAATCATTAATAGCTTCAACACAGCTGAAAGCTACAATCAAAAGCCTAATGCAAAAGGCAAGCTTAAGGTAGACAACTTTGTTACAATGCGCACAAAGTTAGGCGTCAGTTCAATGCTCAACCTCTACTACAACTGCGGTGCATTTATGGACGCTATGGGCAAGAAGAAAGAAAGTCTTGAATACTTTGAGAAGTTTGTAAACTTACCAAAGGTTTCTCCTGTATTTAGCCAAGCTGAACGCGACTCTATATACAAGGCTTCACACAAAATTTACAGCCAAGCACGTTTCAATCTTGCACTTCAAAACTTCTACCTAAAGGATTGGAAAAAAACTCTTGAATGCTGCAACGAAGCATTGAAAGATACTGTCGGGTTGAACGATCTTTATCTTATTAAAATCAATGCTTTGGGCGAAATGAAAGATTCTGTAGAATGGCAAAAAACTATTCTTGAAGCTTACAAGCGTACAGGCAAAGAAAGCTACATGCAAAACCTTATTTACTACTATATGCAAAGCAATAAGGTTGCAGAAGCTGAAGAATTGTCAAACAGTTTGGTACAGAGCGAGCCTAACAACAAGATGGCTTGGTTTATCAAAGGTGCTATTGAGCTGAACGTTAAGAAGGACTACAAAGCTGCTATCGAAAGTTGTGACAAAGCTCTTGCCATCGACCCTAACTTCAAAGATGCTCTATTCAATAAAGGTACAGCTTATATCAACGACATCTACGACCAAACACACTCTGCCAAAAACAAGTTTAAGTATATTGGCAAGAACACACGCATCACCGGTAAAGCTTCAGACGGCTCATATCAACGTAACAAAGCCATCTACGACAAAGAAATCAGTTACGTACGCAGCTACTACGAAAACGCACGTATCTGCATGGAAAAGGTTCGTGAGTTGGCACCTGAGGATGTAAAGCGTTGGGCTTCTCCTCTTCAAATGTGCTATAGCTCTTTAGGCCTTACTGAAAAGGCTAAAGAAATGGATGCTCTACTTGAAGCTGCTAACAAAGCTGGAAAATAAATAATAGATACTATTTCTTTACTATGATTGAGGTTATAAGTTTCTTGACTGTACAAAGAAAACTTATAACCTCAATTTAAATAGATGTTCAACACATCTACTTTACATCCCCCCATATTTATATAAACATCCTAAAGTGTCTGTATTACGCACAATATATATTATTACAATCACTTTTACCTTATGCATCAAGCTAAAATGTATTTAAAGATGTTGCCAAGCCTCATCACTCACAATACGCTTATTAAAGAGTTCAAAGGACTTTGCAAACACTGTATTCTTAACACAATATGGTGTGTGCTACTCTGCATATTAGCTTCTATTTGTTTACCTGCAAAGGCTCAAAAGGCATACAAACCTATTAAAATTGCACTGAAGGATAAAAACTATAACGAAGCAATCAAACAAATAGATAAACTTAAAGCAGATACAAACTATTGTTTCGACAGCAAGCTCTATCTTTATGCCATTGAAGCTAACCGTGGACTAAACGATGCTCAAAACATGAAGATGTATCTTAAGCAGAACTACGATACAACAGCCTTCTTCTCAACCACCTTTCAAGTGGTAATTAATGCTATCAGAATAGACTCTATAGAGAACGAAAACAAAGATAAACAATCGAAAGATACTAAGTTACAACGCATTGCATACGACAATATACACCACTATATGCCCAATATCAATGCTGCAGCACGCTTTTTTTATAAAAATAAAAAATATAATGATGCATTGCAATACTTACGATTGTCATTAGACCTTCCATATACAACAACTGGAGAAAAATCAAACCTTAACAAAGATAAGGAGGCTATAAATGCTGTGATTTATTTGAGTTGCGCTTACTATGCAAAGAAATACGCAGAAACAACAAGATATAAAGATTTAGCACTAAGCGTAAACGCATCAAAGCCTATGGTTATTAAATACTTGGCTCTTTCTGCCAACGCTTTAAACGATACAACTAATTATAAGAAATGGCTGATTAAAGGCTGTAAGGAATATCCCAATGAGCCCGTATTCTTCACTAACTTAGTAGATTTTTATAATCAAAACAGGCAGTATGCAAATACCATTTCAGTTGCCAACCAACAGCTCAAAACACCTTCACTTCACATAGCAGCCTACTTAGCAAAAAGCGTAGCTTACTACGAAACACAACAGTATGATAGTTGCATTGTCAATGCAGACAAAGTTATTACTAACGATTCGGCTAATGCCATTGCTTACTATTACAAAGGCGCTTCGTTTGTTGGCAAAGTAAGCCAATTTGCCATGCCCTCAAACATCACATCGCAACAATACAAAAAAGCGCTGTCCAAGCGACAATCCTTCTATAGCCAAGCAGAGCCTCTATTAGAGAAATTCAGAGAGCTATCGCCTAATTCCATAAAGCTTTGGGGCCCTTTGCTCTACGACACATATTACGCTCTTAATAGGGGCAAAAAGTTTGCAGAGATCGAGGATGCATTAACTAAATACATGCAAACAAATAATCCATAAACAAGTGTTTCATACACAACAAAAATAAAACACTTACCTACTATTTAAACAATCGCATGAAAAAATTCATATACTCTCAACTACTCACAGATAAAGAATGGAGCAATCTTGTTTCATCTAACAATTCGGATGCATATTCAGAGCAAGAAACTGCCCAATCAACAGAGGTTATCAGTCTTTTAAGAAACAAAATTAAAGAAGGAATGAAGGCTGAAACAGATGAAATAGAAAGCATCATTAGCAACGAAGAAAGCCCAACTTTCCATAACACAATAGTGGCCCTCGCCCAAAGTGGATTTATGCTTGAGCGCGCTACTACTATATTATTTAATTTGCTCAGCGCCGAAACCAACGACGAGATGGACGAACTTGCCAATGAAATATCGCCCCTACTCTCAGAGCACGAAAACAATATTATGCTCAACGCAAAACTCTTTGAAAGGGTTAAAGTTGTGTATGATAATGAACGAGATACGCTGAAAGGTGAAGACCTTATGCTACTTAACAAAACCTACAAGGGCTTTGAACGTTCTGGTGCAACACTTAGCGATGAGCAAAAAGAAAAGTTTAGAGAAATAACCAAGAAACTCTCAGAATACACACTCGTTTTCTCACAAAATCTGCTCAAAGAAACCAACAATTTTAAGCTACATATCACCGACGAAGCAGAGCTTGACGGACTGCCCACTATACAACGCGAAGCAGCCAAGCACGAAGCCCAACAACAAGGGCTTGATGGTTGGGTATTTACCCTACACGCACCAAGCTATGGCCCCTTCATGATGTACTCTACCCAACGCGAGTATCGCAAAAAGATGTATTGTGCCTACAATAGTCGCTGCACTCACAACAATGCATACAACAACTTTGAAGTGGTAAAAAACATTGTTAATCTACGCCGTGAATTGGCTCAACTACTTGGGTACAAAAACTATGCAGACTATGCCTTACGCAGACGTATGGCAGAGAACGAGGCAAACGTATACAAGCTACTTAATGACCTCATAGATAGCTATCTGCCTCAGGCTAAAGAAGAAGTTAAAGAGGTTGAGGCCAAAGCTAAAGAAATAGAAGGTAACGACTTTAAGCTCATGCCTTGGGACTTCTCATACTACAGTCAGAAACTCAAAAAGGCACTTTACGACTACGACCCCAACATGCTTCGCCCCTATTTTGAGCTATCAAGAGTTCAAAAGGGAGTGTTAGGTTTGGCCACCAAACTATATGGCATAACATTTAAGGAAAACAATCACATCCCTGTTTATCAAAAAGATGTCATTGCATATAATGTCTACGATAAAGATGGTACATTCCTGGCTATATTGCTCGTAGACTTCTTTCCACGAAAGAGTAAAAAGGGAGGTGCATGGATGACCAACTACCGAGACGAACACTGTGACGCTCCAACTACCGAAACCGTCACCTCTCAAAATTCCTACCGTCCTGTAGTAAGTGTTACCACCAATTTCACTAAGCCTACAGGCAATACTCCCGCTCTACTCACATTGGGCGAAGTGCAAACGTTCTTACATGAGTTTGGACATGCATTGCATGGAATTTTTGCCATGACACATTATCAAGCTTTAAGCGGTACGTCGGTTTACTGGGACTTTGTAGAACTTCCATCACAATTTATGGAAAACTATGCTATAGAACCAGAATTTTTAGGTACATTTGCTTATCATTATCAAACCAATGAGCCTCTGCCTCAAGCATACATTGATCGTATTCGCAAAAGCCGTAATTTCCAAGCGGCTTATGCATGTATGCGACAAGTTTCATTTGGTTTGCTCGACATGGCATACTATACACTCACATCTGCCTTAAACAAGGACATTAAGCTCTTTGAAGACGAAGCTTGGCAACAGGTACAATTGCTACCTATTGAGTCCACAGCATGTATGAGCGTACAGTTTAGCCATATCATGGCTGGTGGATATGCTGCAGGATACTATAGCTACAAATGGGCGGAGGTGCTCGATGCTGATGCGTTCTCTCTGTTTAAGGAAAAAGGCATATTCAATACCGAAGTCGCGCAGAGTTTCCGCAACAACGTGCTCTCAAAGGGTGGAACAGAACCTCCCATGCAACTCTACAAGCGCTTCCGTGGTCAAGAACCAAGCATAAAAGCCTTGCTTAAACGAGATGGCATTACAAATTAAATCAA
This sequence comes from Prevotellaceae bacterium UBA5903, assembly GCA_002431845.1. Lineage (GTDB taxonomy): Bacteria > Bacteroidota > Bacteroidia > Bacteroidales > Bacteroidaceae > Alloprevotella. The sequence goes on from DJEH01000072.1 coordinate 8,583, forward strand.
CTCGTATAAGTTTATAGACTATTGGCATCTTTACTCAGCATGCTCGCAAAAGAGCTTGTTGCTGATAGTGCCATTCATCTTCTCTATAACTCTATTAATCAAACCGAAAAGACTGCAATGACAAAAGCAGAATTATTAGACCGTCGCTATCTACGCATGGCGCAAATATGGGCAGAAAACTCCTACTGCACTCGCCGACAAGTAGGTGCTCTGATTGTGAAAGATAAGATGATAATCAGTGATGGATATAACGGCACACCATCTGGTTTTCCCAATGTGTGCGAAGGTGAAAACGGACTTACGCTTCCCTACGTGCTACATGCCGAAGCCAATGCTATTACTAAAATAGCACGCTCAAACAATAATTCTGACGGAGCTACACTCTACGTTACAGATGCTCCTTGCATTGAATGTGCCAAACTCATCATTCAAGCAGGCATTAAAAGAGTGGTATACGCACGAAGCTATCGTCTTACTGATGGCATAGAACTTCTTGAACAAGCAGGCATATCTGTTGAGCATATCAACGATTGCAGCACAAAGGAGTAAGGCTTATCAACAAACACAATTATAAGGTTTAAATATTAATGATTAAGCATAATAAAAATAGGTTTGTTCCACTAATAGCTTCTATTGGTGTTGTAGTGGGTATATTGCTTGGAAGTTTCTTTGCCAACCATTTTTCAGGCAACCGCTTGAGCATTATCAACAATTCGAGCAATAAAATCATTGATTTATTTCATCTCATCGAAGACCAATATGTTGATACTGTTAATATCCCCGACTTAGTTGAAAAAGCCTTGCCACAAATTCTTAAGGAACTTGACCCCCACTCTACCTATGTTTCTGCATCAAAGGTAGAAGAGTCTATGCAAGACCTCAAAGGCAGTTTCTCGGGCATTGGAGTTCAGTTTACCATATACAAAGATACCATTAGAGTTGTTAAAGTGGTCAAGGGAGGACCATCAGAGGGAGTTGGCATCGTTGCTGGCGACCGCATTGTGTCTATAGATGGTAAAACCTATGTTGGCGACAGCATTGCTAATGAAGGCGTAATGAAAAGATTGAAAGGCGCAAAAGGCTCTGTTGCCAAATTAGGTATCAAGCGAATGGGACAACCCCATTTACTATCTTTCAACGTTACGCGTGGCGACGTACCCGTCAAAACAATCGATGCCACTTACATGGCAAGCCCAGGAGTTGGCTACATCCGCATTACAAGTTTTGGCGAAACTACATACGCTGAGTTTATAGCAGCCTTGAGCAATCTGCAAGCACAAGGATTTAATAAACTCATCCTTGACCTACGCGGCAACCCTGGTGGATACATGGAAACAGCCGTACAATTGGCCAATGAGTTTTTACCCAAAAACGCTTTGATTGTATATACTGAAGGCAGAAAATCAAAACGCAAAGAGTATCGTACAGATGGACGAGGATCGTACCAAAACCTACCCCTTGTGGTGTTGGTAGACGAGACTTCAGCCTCAGCAAGCGAGATATTTGCTGGCGCTATGCAAGATAATGACCGCGGCACCATTATTGGCCGACGTACTTTTGGCAAGGGACTTGTACAAGTGCCCATAGAGTTTCCTGATGGCTCAATGCTGCGCTTAACGACTGCACGTTACTACACACCATCGGGCCGTTGCGTGCAGAAGCCCTATAAGCCTGGTGATGAAGAAGACTATGAGGCCGACCTATTGCTACGTGCCGAACATGGCGAATACTACTCTGCCGATAGCATACGCACTACGGGCGAAAAATACAAAACTCGCCTGGGACGCATTGTGTATGGTGGAGGTGGCATTGTGCCCGACATATTTATACCTCGCGACACCATAGGCATAACCTCTTACTTTAAGGAAGCATACCTCAGTGGCTTATTCTTTCAATATGCTTACGATTTTGTAGACAACAATCGCACCGCCCTCATGAAGTGCAACGACATGGCATCTGTAGCAGCTTTTATGACCAAACACAATGTTGTTGAAGGCTTTGCTCAATACGCTGAAAAGGCTGGACTAAAGCGCCGCAACCTCATGATACAGCGCTCAAAAAAACTGATGATAAGCTATATTGGCACAGCCATTATATCAGACATCTTTGATGATGGAGAGGCTGCCGAATATGCCAATCAAAACGATAAGGCAGTGCTAAAAGCTATATATGTGCTAAATGCTAATAAGGCTTTCCCTATGGTAAATGACAACCATAACAAGCAAAAAACGCAAGCTCTTGCAGCATTTCGCAACAGATGGATGCACAACACCTTCTTTGCCTATGCTGCTCAAAGTGCCGACATCATGCAATGGTTACAGCCTTCTATGCCTTGGACATATACGCTTGCACCATTCACTAATACACAAGCACAATTGGCTTTATGTTGGAGAAACAGATTATTCGCAAACGTATAAAAGCACTTGTTAAAAAGCTTACAGAACAAGAAAAACTTCGTTTATCGCAACAGATAACTACAAAGTTAGAGCTGAACGAATGCTTTGTCAAGGCACAAACAATCGTGCTATTTGCTTCCTTGCCCGATGAGGTAGACACTAGCCTTTTGCTCCTCAAATATAAGGACAAAAAGAATATTCTGCTTCCAGTTGCTGAAGGCGATAACCTACTTTTAAGGCGCTTTCAAAACTTTAATCATCTGCAAAAAGGTGCATTTGGCATACAAGAACCTATAGCATGTGATAACGCATTTACCAACCTCAAGCAGGTTGATTTAGTTATCACGCCAGGGGTTGCATTCGACCAATCACTACACCGATTGGGCCGAGGCAAAGGCTTTTACGATAGGTTTTTATCGCAGCAAGCTATTAGCCAAGCATACAAAATAGGCATTTGCTTTCCGTGCCAATTAGTAAGTAAACTACCAACCGAAGCACACGACATCTTGATGAACGAAGTGATTACTGCTTTATAAATCTTGTAATGAACAAAAAGCAACAAGCCTATCATGTGCTCACATTCAGTTACTATATAAACATAATCTGAACACACATTAAAAACATAAATACCATGACCCTCGACATACTCATTTGCTCGCTCAATAAAGGCGTGGTGCGTGTGCAAGACGTGCTATTGCCGCCACAAGACAACGTGCGATACATCGTATCTTACCAATATACTGACGAGCGTTACTTAGACCTTATCCCCAAGGTGCTTGCCACCCGAACAGACGTTGCTATCTATACCTACAAGGGGCAAGGTCTATCTGCCAATCGCAACTTAGCACTCGACAAAGCTACATCAGACATTGTGATGTATGCCGATGACGACGCGCATCTACTGCCCGAAACGCCAAGCGTTGTGCTAAAACATTTCGAAGAAAATAGTAAACTTGATGTTGCGTTCTTTTGTGCCACCACCTATAAAGGCACCCCTCTTAAGAACTATCCCAACGAGGACTTCGACATCATTGCCATACCAGCTCAATATTCAGTTTCGGCACTCGAAATGGCATGTCGTCGCACAAGCGTTCAAGGAAAAATACGCTTTGACGAGAGGTTTGGTCTTGGCACTAAATTCCTTACTTGTGGCGAGGAGGAGATATGGCTTGAGGACGCACTACACTATGGGCTAAAGATGCACTACTATCCCGAAAAAATAGTAGAAACCAGCATGAATCTTAAGAAATCGATGGTATATATTGATGCTGGTGTACAGCGCAGTCGCGGTGCTATATCCTACTATCGCCATGGCATGCACGCATGGTGGGATTGTCTATGTTTTGCTATTCAGAGCACTCGGAAGGGCTATTGCCACTTCTTCCCCATTATGCGCCATTTGGTTGAAGGCATCAGATACATGAAGAAGACAAGCAGATAAAAGCACCATCATCTATAAAAAGAAAAGGCAAGAATGTGCCATGCTAGCAAGCATTAAACACATTCTTGCCTTTTCTTTAAGAAGGTGTTTGTAATTATCAAGGATTTTTATCTAACTGCCGAGCCATGAAGCAAGTTATCAAGGAACTCTCTCACAAACTCTATAATTATAAAAGAGATTTGTCTACTTAATTATAACAAAAAATTAAACACCTGCTTATAAACAAATTGAGCAATCATGCCATAAAAAGTGAACTATTTTTGACATTTTACACTTCCAATCTAGAGACAAAACGTTAAATCACACACTATAAAAATTAACACTTTTAATAAATAATCACATAGTTGCATACAATTTGATCTGTAGTTCTACAAGAACACGTATCCTTATGTGCTAAGGATACGTATGCTTAGCATACAAGAATACGTGTTCTAATGTGCTAAGGATACGTATGCTTAGCACATTAGAACACGTATTATAAGGGGATAAAATAAGGTATAGCTATTTCAAAACAACCATAGTTTATTGATTTTCAATGTTTTATAAAAATATGCTCAAAAATCAAGAAATCAGAGCAAGCAAAGCGATTGATGATTTTTTTTGAATTTATGAGCATTTGTTTTTTCATCAATAACTGATCAAAATCTCAGAAACGGGGCGGTCGGTTGATATATCAGTCGCAGAAATTTCAGCATATTCAAACGAATCAAGTACAGAATCGAGCTTAGCCTCACCCGTAGGAGTAAGATCTTGAGCTGTGACACGCAGTTTTACGCTCCCACCCAACGTGAGAGATGGTCCTTCGTCCTCTGGTGTACAACCTATCATGCAGTTGCCCTCAAAATCCTTTACAACATTGTTGAGTGGCATATCAACTTTTATGCTTTTACCATTGCTACACTTCACACTAATTTTGTCACTCTCTATGCAAATCTTCATAATCTCGTGCGATTTCATATCTGCATAAAGCATGGCGACAAGTTCTGTACCATTATAAAAAGAGTATTCATTTTGTCCCATGTCGCGGTCTGCACGAAGCGTATAATGGGTGTAGAAGTTTTCGAGGCTTTTGGGTATAGCCTTGTCGCTTTGTTGTAAAGTAAGTGGACCATATCCCTTTTCGGTAAACTGCAACTTAGCTAAATCGTTTGCCTTAGCTTGTTCGGTGAGTTTTTTATTCTCAGCCTCTTGTTTCTTCTTGGCATATTCTTCGAAAGCAGCCTTGTCAACTTCAACTAACTTGGCCACTTGATCTAAAAAATAAAGACGTTCTATCGACTCAGTGAGATTTGATTTCAACGTAAGTTTATAAGGCGATGCACCTACTTTTAATCCAAACATAATCCATGTATTTCCAACTCTTTCAAGCGATATAGCCATACCATCCTTATTTAAAGCTATTACAGCATGAGCTGAGCGGTCTTCACTCTTTATAACATAGCCCTCTGGAACATTCAACTTCAATGACACAAGGGGGAAATAACCAGTACTTGCATGCTCTACCGAAAGAGTAAAACCTTTCAACACCTCGCGCTTGCCCCCCACACAACGTTCAAACGGCATTTCTTTGCCATCGAGTTCATTAGCAATACCCTTGAGTGTTTCGTAATACTTTGCGTGAAATACACTATCTTCTTTGTTTCCCTCATCCGTATACTTGAGGTGATTTTCTGCTAAATAAATTTCGTGCTTAGCACGCTCTGCATCGTAATGAGCGTAAACATAAGGTACATTACCCAAAATGCCCTCGCCAGTAAACATTTTGCCTTCAACCTCCTGCGGTGTGGTAGATACAGAATTGCCACACGACGCCACTAACAAGGAGAGAATAAAGCATGAGAAACCTAGAATCTTGTTCATCATAGACTATTAACGTATTAAAGTTTAACATTCAAACAATAGTTTTTCGTTACCTATTGTTTAGCAAATGTACGAAGCTAAGCATTTCCACACCTCATCAAAAATAATGATTTTATAAAAAAGCTATAAGTTTACACATTGGCTATTTATGTCAATTGTTTAAAAACAGACATAGCAAACAAGCACGTATTTTCGGTACGACACTAATAAATACCAATTTTTTATACATATTACACCAAAAACCCGTAATTTTGCCAAGATTATGAAAATAAGAATATCCCCCCAAGGCTCATTCAACTTGGCATGGCTACTTGCAGGCATGCTTGCCATAAATGTGCAACAAGCCCATGCGCATAGCCACAATGACAACAATGCAACAAGCATTGTTGGTAATGATAGCCTACCCATAAAACAAGAAGTGACTGCATATGCCAACGACTCTATCGGGGAGAAAGGCGAACGCAAAGGACTTGTTAAGAGGGTGCTAAACTACTTTCGCGAATCAAACAAGCCCAAAAAGAGTAAGCGAGTTGATTTTGGTTTTATACCAGGACCTAACTACTCTTCTACCACAGGCTTAGGCCTCGGGCTACTAGGTACAGCCACCTACTCAGCCGACCCATCCGACTCTACATTGGCACGCTCTAATGCCTCTGTATATTCTAACTTTACAACGGGCGGTTTCTTTCTTGTAGGACTAAGAGGTAACCACATTTTTCCGCACGATAGGTTCAGATTGGATTATAAACTTAACTTGTCTACCTTTACTACAAGTTTTTGGGGTATAGGTTATGCTAACGCTGACATCGATGCTAACAAAACCGACTACCGACGCAACCGCATCAATGCCATGGCTCGCTTTATGGTGAAATTGGCAAACAATACTTACTTAGGCCCACTCATCAACTATCAAGTGAACCAAGCACGAGGAGTAGACCAAACTTATAGCTATTTGTGGCAAGGGCAAAATAAAACAATACATACCTATACTGCAGGTCTATCATTTACCTACGACTCGCGCGACTTTATGCTGAACGCAACAAAAGGTATGTTTCTACAAATAGACCAAACGTTTACACCACGCTTTTTTGGCAACAAAGGCCACGGCTACTCAACTACCGAAGCAACCTTTTCTGCCTATAAAAAAGCATGGAAAGGAGCTGTGATTGCAGGCGAACTGCATGGAATGTTTAACTACGGACATACCCCATGGACAATGCTCGCACAGGTGGGATCTAACGATCGTATGCGTGGATATTACGAGGGACGATACCGCGACAACAATGTGATAGAAGGGCAACTTGAACTGCGACAACACATTAAAGGTAGAAGCGGCGTTGTGGCATGGGTGGCATTAGCTAACGCATTCAACAACTTCGACAACATTGCATGGCGCCGCACATTGCCCAATGGAGGAGTTGGCTACAGATGGGAATTTAAGAAACGCATCAACATCCGTATAGACTACGGATTTACACGCAACGGTGGCGGTCTTATATTCAACATAAACGAAGCATTTTAACACAAAACTATACATAAAAATATCATCACAGCAAGGGCTAAATAAAACATACGGCCTTGCAAGATTTTACATTTTTATTATGAAGTTCAGAACAATCGCATTGGGTGCACTACTTACTTTGTCAAGCACCCTTTCAATGCAAGCATTGCCCTACTCGCCTGAGTTCTTACAGACAGAGCAAGCTGACGAAAATGGTAACAAACTACAGTTTATTCCTAAAGGGAACTTTGAATCGTGGACTGCCCAAACAATCAAAGAAAGCGGCATTATTGGCGGTAACACCGTTAAACTCATGCACTTGGGTTCACCATGGGGTTCGTCTAACGTGTGGGCTAAAGTAAGTGGTGTTACTAAAACTAACGTTAGCGTGTATCGTGATAGCCACCCTGGACATGGCTCGTGCGTAAAGCTATACACACACATCGTTGAAGCCAAAGTGCTTGGCATTATCAACATCAAAGTGCTTGCTGCAGGCTCTATATTCTTGGGCAACACCATTCAGCCAATTACCGACACCAAAAACCCAATGGCCAAACTGAATGCAGGACTTAAATTTACAAAACGTCCCAAAGCCATTGTATTTGACTACAAAACACACATTGTTAAAGGCAACCGCATCCGACAAAATGGCATCACTAAAGGTTCGTCTGTTGCTGGACAGGACATGGCAGATTGTATCCTATATCTGCAAAAACGTTGGGAAGATGCTAAAGGTAATATCTATGCCAAACGCGTAGGTACAATGGTTCACCGCTTTAGCACATCAAGTGGTTGGAAAAACAATCAGTCGTTTAATATTGAGTATGGCGACATCCGTAAAAAGAGCTTCTACTCTTCGGCATGGGCTCTCACATCGGGCGCACTAACCAAATATGCCCGCAACTCTAAAGGTGTAATGGTACCTGTACGCGAAGTGGGTTGGGCTGCTGCCAACGAAAAGCCAACACACATTGTTCTACAGTTTGACTCAAGCCACGGCGGTGCATACGTAGGCACAGTGGGCAACACTTTGTGGGTAGACAACGTACGTTTTGCATACTAATAGCCCCATAATCAAAAACATATCAAATAACAATAGGATATAAAGAGCGAGGAACTTGCAAAAGCACTTCATGCTATTTGCAAGTTCCTCGCTCTTATTTTTTCTATAACTGCCTTTTACATAAATAGGTGCACAAACTCATATCAATGATTACTGAATATAATCAATATACAATATAAAAATGTAGGCTTAAATGCTATGTAAACCCGTCAAAATACCATTTGACGTCCAAATATAATTTTAAAAAATACTAATAAGAACACTTTATGCGAAAACTAACATACAACGTTTAGTTTTTTTGCCGTAACTTTGCACAAAGTTTATATTGACATGCATTGTATATAAACGCTTGCATAGGCTGTACAATCTGCCTTAAGAAAAAGAAAATATAATAATCATTCTATACATAACAAACAACACATGAAGAAAATCGCTTTATGGGTGCTAACCGCAGTGGTGCTGACCAGTTGCGGAAGCAAGTCGAACCAGATGGGCGAAGCCAGCAACGACTTCGCAGTAGAGACCGTACAAACAACATCGGCGGACTTGGAAACCTCTTATCCTGCAACCATCAAGGGTATGCAAGACATCGAAATTCGTCCTAAAGTATCGGGCTATTTGGTTAAACTGCTCGTTGATGAAGGCGCAACAGTACGCAAAGGACAACCCTTGTTTTTGATTGACTCAGAGCAATACCGCGCTGCCGTAAAATCTGCACAAGCACAAATACGCGTATGTCGTGCTAACATCGCAACTCAAAAACTTACTGTAGACAACAAGCGCATGCTCTTCAAGCAAAACATCATCTCAAGCTACGACTTGAAAATGGCTGAAAACACACTCGCGTCATACGAGGCTCAGCTTGCGGCAGCCGAAGCTCAATTGCAAAGCGCTCAAGACAACCTAAGATGGTGTACAGTAACAAGTCCTGCAGATGGTGTTGTAGGTTCTATTCCCTATCGTGTAGGTAGCTTGGTTAGCGCATCTTCTGCCGAGGCTTTAACCACTGTATCAAACATCTCAAAAATGTACGTTTACTTCTCTATGACCGAGAAGCAACTGCTTGCACTTACACGCGAAGCTGGCGGTGTAAACGCTGCTATCAAAAAAATGCCTTCGGTAACACTTAAACTCTCTGATGGCACTACCTACAGCCCAAGCGGTACGGTAAGCACTATTAGCGGTGTGATAGACCAAAGCACAGGTTCGGTGCAAATGCGTGCAACCTTCGACAATGCTCAACACATACTTCGCTCTGGCGGTACAGGTGCTGTGCTTGTTCCTACACATGCTAACGATGCTATCATGGTACCACAAAGCGCAACATTTGATGTGCAAGATAAGAAATTTGTTTACGTTGTAAACAACGATAAGACTGTTGCAACTCGTGAAATCACCGTTCTTCCACAAAATGATGGTCAGAACTATGTAATAACTTCAGGCCTTCGCTCTGGCGAACGTATCGTAGTTGATGGTGTAAACCAACTTAAGAACGGACAAAAGATTAATCCTATCACTCCTGCTCAACTCCAAGCAAACCAAAAGAAAGAGCAACAGGCTATGAAGGATGGTAAAATGCCTGGACAACACTAAGCAACATTATTAAAAAGAATTAGCTAACAGTCAAAATGTGTAAGAGGTTATACAAATACATACACGTTTGTTAAAACTTCTTACATCTGCTTAGAATTTAATATATTTATAAAATATGACACTTGATCGGTTCATAAATAGACCGGTTTTATCAACCGTAATATCAATTGTGATTGTCATATTGGGTGTATTGGGACTTACTTCTTTACCAGTCGTCCAATATCCAGACATCGCACCGCCAACCGTGCAGGTAAGTACTACCTATACGGGTGCTAATGCACAAACTGTGTTGAACTCAGTGATTGCTCCTCTTGAAGAGCAAATCAATGGTGTAGAAAACATGGACTACATGACTTCTACAGCAACCAACACAGGTTCTGCGACCATTCAAATTACATTTAAAATGGGTACCGACCCTGATATGGCTGCGGTAAACGTGCAAAACCGTGTGGCCAAAGCACAGGGTTTGCTTCCTTCTGAGGTTACACAAGTAGGTGTGATTACACAAAAACGTCAGAACTCAATGTTGATGATTTTCTCTGTTTCGGATGCAGAAGACCGCTACAGTGAAGCTTTCATTGAGAACTACGCAAAAATCAATATCATACCACAAATTCAGCGTGTAAAGGGTGTAGGTGATGCTAACGTGATGGGTGCCGACTACTCTATGCGTATATGGCTTGACCCCGAAAAGATGGCTGAATATCATTTGATGCCTTCTGACATCAGTGGCGTACTTGCAGAACAAAATATTGAAGCTGCTCCTGGTAACATCGGTGAACGCGAAAATCAAACATTCCAATATACCCTACGCTATAAAGGACGTTTGAGCGAGGCTCCTGAATTTGAGAATATGGTTATTAAAGCCAATTCCGATGGTACAATCATCCGTTTGAAGGATGTAGCCCGCGTAGAATTAGGTCGTGTTAGCTATGGCTTTGCAGGTAAGGTTAATGGACATAAATCCGTTACTTGTATGGTGTCTCAGATGGCAGGATCAAATGCAACTCAGATTGTGCAAGACTGCGAGAGCCTACTGAAAGACGCTGAAAAAGGCTTGCCACAAGGCATGAAGATTACAGTGGCGCAAAACGTCAATGACTTCTTATTTGCATCTATACATGAGGTTATTAAAACCTTGATTGAGGCATTTATCCTTGTGTTTATCGTAGTATATATCTTCTTGCAAGATATGCGAAGCACTATCATCCCATCGGTAGCCATACCTGTGGCATTGATAGGTACCTTCTTTGCTCTCTACGCGATTGGTTTCTCAATCAACTTGCTTACACTATCAGCTATGGTGTTGGCCATCGCGATTGTGGTGGACGATGCCATCGTGGTGGTTGAAGGTGTGCACGCAAAGCTTGACCAAGGATACACTTCTGCTCGCAAGGCATCTATCGATGCAATGCGCGAGTTGGGTTCTGCAATTGTTTCTATCACACTCGTGATGATGGCAGTGTTTATCCCTGTGAGCTTTATGTCGGGTACATCGGGTGTGTTCTATCGTCAGTTCGGTTTGACCATGGCCATAGCTATTGGTTTCTCTGCATTGAACGCACTAACACTTTCGCCTGCACTTTGTGCCATGTTGCTTAAGCCGCACAAGGCTCATGGCGAAAAAGACGAAACACTTAAGGAACGTATGGGCAAAGCTTACAAGGCTGCAGGTCAGACCATGTATCAGCGCTACGCTGAAAGCATTGGCCGTATTCTCCACCCAAGCATCACCTTGATACTTGTGCTCATCTCTATTATTGGTTTGATATTTGGTGGTTTCAACTTCGATTCTCACCCATTCATTACCATCATACTTTCTATTGTAGCTATTTTTGCCTTCATCGGCTTAACTACAAAGAAATTCCAAAACTCATTTGAGAGTTCATTCGATAATATTTTAAAATCTTATAAGAAAAAGACCATCAAATTCATCCAACGTCCGTGGCTCTCGCTCGGTTTGGTAGGCGTAAGTATTGCTATATTGGTTTGGATGATGAACATTACACCTACAGCTATGGTGCCAAGCGAAGATACAGGTACTATCATGGGTGTTGTTACCATGCCTCCTGGCACATCACAAGACCGTACCGAAGCCTACCTAAACAAGGTAGATAGCTTAGTTCGCTCTTGTCCAGCAGTTGAGGTTAGTACTATTGTGTCTGGTTATTCGTTCATTGGTGGCCAAGGTCCTTCTTATGGTTCGTTTATCATCAAGTTGAAAGACTGGGAGGAACGTTCTATGAAGGAAAGTTCTACCATTATCTTTGCCAACCTTTATCTACGTTCTCGCGATGTATTTAAAGACGCACAAGTATTGTTCTTCCAACCTCCTATGATTACAGGTTACGGTGTTACCAATGGTTTCACCCTCAACTTGCAAGACCGTACGGGTGGCGACTTGAGCAAATTCTATCAAGTAGCACAAAACTTCTTGGCAGAATTGCAAAAGCGTCCAGAAATTGAATCGGCACAGACTACATTCAACACCAACTTCCCTGAATACACCATTGATATTGATGCTGCAAAGTGTAAACGCGCAGGTCTTTCGCCCAAAGATATCCTTACTACACTGCAAGGTTACTATGGTGGATTATACGCATCAAACTTCAACCGCTTTGGTAAGATTTATCGTGTAATGATACAAGGTGAACAAGCTGATCGTACCAACCTTGAAAGTCTTTACAAGATAAAGGTGCGCAATGGCAATGAGATGGCTCCTATTACAGAGTTCATGACCATCACTCCAAGCTATGGACCTGATAATATCAACCGCTTCAACATGTACACCTCAATGGCTATAAATGGTAACCCTGCAAGTGGCTATACATCAGGTCAAGCTATCAAGGCTATTGAAGAAGTTGCAGAACAAAGTTTGCCTACAGGCTACTCATTTGAGTTCTCAGGCCAAACACGTGAGGAGCAACAAAATGCAGGCAGCACAACAGCTATTGTATTCGTACTCTGCTTTGTGTTTATCTACTTGTTGCTTGCTGCACAATACGAGAGCTATATGCTTCCATTTGCCGTATTGCTTTCAGTACCATTTGGTCTTGCAGGTTCATTTATATTTATCCAAGGCGTAGGAGCTATCAACAATGTGTTACCAATCTTTGGTGAAGCAGCCAACAACATCTACGTTCAAATTGCACTCATCATGTTGATGGGTCTGTTGGCAAAAAATGCCATCTTGATTGTAGAGTTTGCGCTTGAACGCCGTAAGATGGGTATGAGTATCTCGTGGGCAGCCGTATTGGGTGCTGGTGCACGTTTGCGTCCTATCTTGATGACATCTTTGGCCATGATTATCGGTTTGTTGCCTTTGATGTTCTCATTCGGTGTAGGTGCTAATGCCAATCGTTCACTTGGTACAACAGCTATCGGTGGTATGCTCATCGGTATGATTTGCCAGATTTTCATTGTTCCTTCACTCTTCGTTATATTTGAATATCTACAAGAGAAGATTAAGCCTATCACTTGGGAAGATATGGACAATAGCGAAGCCTCTTCGGACATTGAACAATATACAAAATAAGCAATAAGTATAAAAAAGTATAAGGTATGAGCATTGTTTATAAAAGCTATGCAAAATACCTTATACTCACCATATACTTTGACATTATCACAATATGAAACATATACTCCCTATCATAGGTTGTTCACTATTAATGGCAAGCTGTAGTGGTATATACAAAAACTACGAACGCCCACAGAACTTGGCTCAAGGTGTTGATAGCTTATACCGCGACACTACTTCGACCTACTCTGTAGTAAAAGCTGACACAACCAACTTCGGCAATACACCTTGGCAGCAAGTGTTTACCGACACACAACTACAAGCACTCATAAGCAAGGCTTTAACCAATAACACAAATTTAAAGAATGCCGACCTTAGCATTCAGCAAATCGAAGCCATGCTAAAGATGGAAAGATTGGCTTACTATCCAAGTATAGCCTTCTCTCCACAAGGAACGCTTTCAAGTTGGGACTTTAACAAGGCAAGCAAAACATACGCTTTTCCTATTGCTGCAAGTTGGCAATTGGGTTCGATGGGTACCATTCGCAACACCAAAAAGCAGTATGAAACAAATCTTGAACTAACTAAAGCAACAAAGCAATCTATCCGTACAAGCATCATAGCAAATGTGGCCAATCTTTATTACACATTGCAAATGCTTGACGAGCAACTCAAAACTACTGAGTCTACCATTAAACTTTGGGCTGAGAATGTACGCGCAATGGAGTTGATGAAGACTGCTGGCATGACTACAGCCGCTGCTGTAGCTCAAGCTAAAGCAAACTACTACAACTTGCAAGCTACCGTTCCTACACTAAAGAACAACATTTCACAAACAGAAAATGCACTCTGCTTGTTGCTTTGCGAGGCTCCACACAATATCAGCCGTGGTGAATTTAATGCAGATGCATTCCCCACGAGCTATTCTACTGGTATGCCTGTAGACCTCCTTGCTAATCGCCCTGATGTACATGCAGCAGAGATGCAAATAGCCTCAGCATTTTATGGCGTGAATATTGCCAAATCTGCATTCTATCCTTCGCTCAACATCACAGCACAAGGTAGTTGGACCAATAATGCAGGTATGATTGTAAATCCAGGCAAAATATTGGCAAACTTAGTAGGTTCTATCACGCAACCATTATTTGCTAATGGTAAGCTTAAAGCCAACCTCAAAGTGTCTGAGATACAACTACAAACAGCTCAAAATAACTTCCAACAAACATTGCTACAAGCTGGTCAAGAAGTTAGCAACGCATTAGCTCAATACCAAGCTGCATCTCAACAAGAAGAGGCTTGCAAGCAACAAGTGGCACAACTTACAACTGCTCTTGAAAGCACCCAACAACTCTTCCAACACAGCACAAGCACAACTTATCTTGAAACACTTACAGCACAACAAAGCTTAATTCAAGCACAACTGACTTTGATTTCTGATAAGTTCGACAAGGTGCAAGCAGCTATTAGCTTATACCAAGCTTTGGGCGGCGGACGCGAAACAGAGAGCAATACTCAGCAAACAACAAATAATAACTAACCTTTCGCAAGGTACAGAAGTTCAGAGTATTAAGATGTAAACTCCTTATGAGTATCTTAACACTTTGAACTTTTGGACTTTACGATATTACAAAAATAAAACAAACCATGATTAGTCCTTTAGCTTATGTAGACCCAGCAGCCAAGTTGGGCGAAAACGTTGAAGTTGGACCTTTTGCATACATCGAAAAAGGTGTTGTCATTGGCGACAACTGCGTTATAAAAGCGCATGCAAGTATTCTTGAAGGCACAACTATGGGTAGCGGAAATACAGTATTCCAAAATGCTGTTGTTGGTGCCACTCCACAAGACTTTCACTATGTAAAAGGCAATCCTACAAAAGTAGTTATTGGCAATGACAACCATATCCGCGAAAACGTGGTTATAGCAGGAAGCACCTACGAGGGCAAAGCT
This sequence comes from Prevotellaceae bacterium UBA5903, assembly GCA_002431845.1. Taxonomy (GTDB): domain Bacteria; phylum Bacteroidota; class Bacteroidia; order Bacteroidales; family Bacteroidaceae; genus Alloprevotella. The sequence goes on from DJEH01000072.1 coordinate 23,904, forward strand.
ACAACTATTGGCAACGGCAACTTTTTGATGGACCGCGTACACATTTGCCATGATGTAAAAATAGGCAATCAATGTGTAGTAGGTATAGGCGCATGCATTGCAGGCGAAAGCGAATTGCACGACTGCTCTATTCAGAGCACAGGTGTAGTGGTTCAGCAACATGTTCGCGTAGGCCGTTTCTCACTCATTCAGAGTGGTTGCCGTGTACAAAAGGATGTTCCACCCTACATTATCTTAGGAGGCAACCCAGCCTCTTATCACGGAGTAAATGCTATCGTTTTACAACACGTAAAGGTTACAGAACGCATTATTCGTCACATTGCCAACACATACCGCATTATTTACACAGGCAACTTCAGCCTTGAAGATGCATGCCTCAAGATACCCGAACAGATACCGATGAGCGACGAAATTCAAGACATCCTTGACTTTATAAAGAACGCTAAACATGGTATTGTTAGACAAATAAAAGAAGATTAATACTTCATTACACACAAAGAGTAAAGGTGAGTTCAAAAGATGCTTAAAGCATTTTTGATACTCACCTTTTTAGTAAAACATTGTAAACTCTATAGACAAATTATTAAGCCATAACCCCAACCTGCTTACTTTTTCCAAACATAAAGCAAAGTTTTCTTACATTTGTTTTGTTGTTTCAAATATATGCTTTACATTTGCAAGCAGAAATAGCAAATAAGAGAATGTATGTTACAAAATGTACTAAATAATATGTATTGGTGGCGCCGCTTGCAACTTAAAGAGTCGTAAGTGGACTTTCACCGTGTAACCATTCTTTTTAGCTATGCCATAGTTGATTATGATATTTCAAGCGGCCCGTCAAACTTACGACGTGGTCGCTTTTTTGATATATCTTAAATGCAACTTTACATATACAAACAACATTGATAAAAATAACAACAAGATACTAATAAAAACATACCCATCATGAGCAAATTTGACGTTACAGACAATGGATACTTTGGTCGTTACGGCGGCGCTTATATCCCAGAAATACTTCATAAATGTGTTGAAGACCTACACAAGAACTATCGCAAGATCATAGATAGCGAGGACTTTAAAGAAGAGTTTCATCAACTACTCCGCGACTATGTAGGTCGTCCTTCACCTCTATACTTGTCTAAGAACCTCAGCAAGATTCATGGATGCAAAATATATCTAAAACGTGAAGATCTTAACCACACAGGTGCTCACAAAATAAACAATGCTATTGGTCAGATATTGTTGGCACGTCGCATGGGCAAAAAACGTATCGTTGCTGAAACAGGTGCAGGACAGCACGGTGTAGCTACTGCTACCGTTTGTGCATTGATGCACATGCCATGCGTGGTTTATATGGGTGCACTTGATGTGCAACGTCAAAAACCTAATGTTGAAAAAATGCGTTTGCTCGGAGCCAAGGTTGTAGCTGTTGAAAGCGGCAATCAAACGCTCAAAGACGCTTGTAACGAGGCTATCCGCGACTGGTGCTGCCACCCCTCAGACACATTCTACCTTATTGGTTCAACCATGGGACCTCACCCCTACCCCGATTTGGTGGCGCGTTTACAGAGTGTAATTAGCGCCGAAATTCGCAAGCAACTACAAGAAAAAGAAGGGCGTCCCACCCCAGACTATTTGGTGGCATGCATTGGTGGTGGCTCAAATGCTGCGGGTACGATATTCAACTTTTTAAGCGACGACGACGTAAAAATAGTCTATGCCGAAGCAGGAGGTAAAGGCGTAGATTCGGGTATGACCGCAGCAACACTTAGCATGGGACAAGAAGGCGTGTTACATGGCTTTCGTTCACTTGTAATTCAAAATGAAGATGGTCAGATTGTAGAGCCCTACTCTATTTCAGCAGGTCTCGACTACCCTGGTATTGGTCCGCTACACGCCCACTTAGTTAAGACTGGTCGTGCCCAAGCATTGGCTATTAACGACGACGAAGCTTTGGCAGCAGCTTATGAACTCAACCGCATTGACGGTATATTGCCGGCTTTAGAGTCTGCTCATGCCCTTGGCGCACTACACAGACTTAAGTTCAAGCCCACAGACATTGTGGTTGTTACGCTTTCGGGACGTGGTGATAAAGACATGGCCACCTATTTGGCACATGCTCCCAAGGGTGATTTCCCCACAAGCTACGAGGATATCCGAAAAAGTCTACAATAACTAAGCAGACATTCAAAGTTATACAACTATCTACATACAATCTGTTGAATATTCACATTATGTTTCACTATACAGTTAAAACACAGCCCCTACCCGGCGACTTGAGCACTCCCGTCAGCACATACCTTAAGGTGCGCGACCTCTTTGCACAAAGCGCCTTGATGGAGAGTTCAGATTATCACGGTTCGGAAAATAACCGCTCTTTCATTGGTCTTGACCCTCTTGCTTCATTCAGTGTGGCACACGGAAAAGCCATCATGAGTTTTCCCGACAAAACGATTAAAACCATAGACCTTAGCGACGGTTACACCGTTGCAGATGCTTTTGAAGATTTCATTCAGTCGTTTAGAGTAGACGGAGAAGACAAAGGCTATTGCGGTTTGTATGGATATACATCGTTTAATGCCGTACGCTATTTCGAACACATTAACGTGAAAGATAGCAAGGAAAAAAACAACGATGCTCCCGATATTCACTACATTCTGTATAAGTATCTGCTTGTTTTCAATGATTTCAGTAGCGAGCTAAAGTTGCTCGAGATGCTTGCAGATGGCGAAGAAAGTAAAGCTAACCAGATAGCCAGTGCTGTAATGAGCCGTAACTATGCCACCTACAAATTCCATGCTGTTGGTGAAACTTCTTCGCCACTTACCGACGAAGAGCATAAGGCAAACATACGACGTGGCATTGCTCACTGCAAACGAGGTGATGTGTTTCAAATTGTGCTTTCACGTCGTTTCATTCAGCGATATGAGGGCGACGACTTTGAACTTTATCGTGCACTTCGTCGTATAAACCCATCCCCCTACCTATTCTACTTTGATTTTGGTGGCTTTAGAATATTTGGTTCATCGCCCGAAACACATTGTCGCATTGAAGATGATGGCACTGCATATATTGACCCTATAGCCGGAACAACCCGACGTATGGGCAACCGCGAAGCCGACCTAAAAGCCGCACAAGCACTACATGCCGACCCTAAAGAGAATGCCGAACACACTATGCTTGTAGACTTGGCACGCAACGACCTTAACCGCCACTGCACCAACGTAAAGGTAGATTTCTTAAAGGACACACAATTCTATAGCCACGTTATTCACTTAGTAAGTCGTGTAAGCGGAAAGGTTCGCCCAGGAACAAACCCTATCAAACTCTTGGCAGACACATTTCCCGCAGGCACATTAAGCGGTGCTCCCAAAGTACGTGCTCTCCAACTCATCAGCGAGTATGAACCACACAACCGCGGTGCCTATGGTGGTTGCATTGGTTTTATTGGCCTTAACGGAACGCTTAACCAAGCCATTACCATTCGTTCGTTTGTTAGTCGCAATGGCGAATTGTGGTTTCAAGCAGGAGGTGGCATAGTAGCTGCAAGCAGTGAGGAATATGAGCTGCAAGAGGTAAACAACAAACTTGGTGCATTGCGCAAAGCCATTCTTTTGGCCGAAAGCAATAATGATAAGTAAAGAGTATCGCTACGGCATTATTATTTTTATAAAAGACCACATGAAAATACTACTCATTGATAATTACGACTCGTTTACCTACAACCTTTTTCAGTATATAGAGGAAGAAGGCGGTGACGATGTAAAGGTTACGGTTTGGCGCAACGACCAATTTGATATAGCTGATGTTGAAGCATTCGACAAGATTGTACTCTCACCAGGTCCGGGCATACCCGACGAAGCAGGCTTACTTAAACAAGTAATCGAAACTTATGCTCCTAGCAAACCTATATTGGGTGTTTGCTTGGGTGAACAAGCTATTGGCGAAGTGTTTGGTGGAAAACTTCTCAACCTATCTCATGTGTTTCATGGTGTACAAACGCCCACACACATCGTAGCAGACGACTACATCTTTGATGGCCTTGCACCTATACAGCAAGTGGGACGTTACCATTCGTGGGTTGTGCAAAAAGAGGAACTTCCAAACACCTTACAAATAACAGCACTAAGCGATGAAGGGCAAATAATGGCTCTACGCCACAAAACCTACGATGTACACGGCATACAGTTCCACCCAGAGTCAATACTAACACCCAACGGCAGAAAAATAATTAGCAACTTTGTAAAACACTAACGAAGATGAAGGAAATATTAGAGCATTTGTTTCAGCATAACATTCTTACTCGACAACAAACACACGATTTGCTCATCGGTATTGCCGAAAAGAAATATGATGAAGCTCAAATAGCTTCGTTGCTCACCATATATCGCATGCGCGACATCCATGTGGACGAGTTACTCGGATTTCGCGATGCACTCATCGAAAAAGCTCATGCCATAAACCTCTCTGCCTACAAAGCCCTCGATATTGTTGGCACGGGGGGTGATGGCAAAAACACATTCAATATCTCCACTTGTGCATGCTTTGTTGTGGCTGGTGCGGGATACAAAGTGGCCAAACACGGCAACTATGGTGCCTCGTCGGTGAGCGGAGCGAGCACCGTGTTACAACTGCATGGTGTAAAGTTTACAAACGACGAAAGCATTATCCGAAAGAGCATTGAGGCTTGTGGCATGGCTTACCTTCATGCCCCATTGTTCCATCCAGCACTTGCTGTGGTAGGTCCTTTGCGCAAGCAACTTGGAGTGAAAACAATCTTTAACCTCTTAGGTCCATTGGTCAATCCCTCGCACACAGCCTATCAGCTTCTCGGTGTGGCTAACCTTGAGCAAATGCGACTTTATACCAACACGTTGCAGCAAATAGGCATAGGTTTTACCGTTGTAACAAGTCTTGACGGATATGACGAAATTTCGCTAACAGACAACTTTAAGGTAATGTCTAACCATTCTGAAAGCATTTATCGTCCTTCGCAATTGGGCATGAACATTGCCCCCCCTTGCTCACTTCATGGAGGCGTGACCGCCGAAGAAGCAGCGCAAATCTTTGACAACGTGCTTCATAATAACGCCACAGACTTTCAGCGCGACGCTGTGCTTATCAATGCTGCCTTTGGCATACATACCATTTGCCCAGAAAAGACAATAGACGTTTGCATCGACGAGGCACGCACATCGCTAATGAGCGGTAAGGCTTTAAGCACATTCAAAAAGTTTATAGAGATTAACGCTTAATCATCCGATTTCCTGACATGTCCAATATATTAGATAAAATAGTTGCAACCAAGCGCCTTGAAGTAGCTGCAGCCAAGAGTAAAGTTTCTATCGAGCAACTTAAACAACAAGCCGCAATGCAACCCTCCCCCATAAGCATGCGTCAATCTATATTGTTGCACAAGGGAGGCATTATTGCTGAATTTAAGCGACGCTCGCCATCAAAAGATTGGATTAAGCGCAATGCACGTGTTGAAGATATCATCCCTGCATACGAGGCTGCAGGGGCTGCAGGCTTGTCGATACTGACGGATAATCAGTACTTTGGCGGAAGCATCAATGACATTAAGCAAGCACGTCAGCTCACCTCATTGCCCATCTTGCGCAAAGAATTTGTGATAGATGCATACCAACTTTACGAAGCTAGAGCTACAGGAGCAGATGCCTGCCTATTGATTGCTGCCGCCATTGGCAACGAGCGTTGCAAAGAATTAGCTATGGTGGCGCACGACATAGGCTTGGAGGTGATACTTGAGGTGCATGCTATCGAAGAGATTGAAGCCTTCTCTGATAATGTAGACATTATAGGCGTCAACAATCGCAACCTGAAATACTTTAAGACTGATCCTCAGCAATCTGTTGAACTCTATAGCCACTTGCCCCAAGGCACTTTAGCTATATCAGAGAGCGGATTGCTTGATCCTCTTGTTGCAAACAAACTTCAAAAAATAGGCTACAAAGGTTTCCTTGTTGGCGAGGCTTTTATGCGAACTGAGCAACCAGGATTGTCGCTCTCGCATTACATACAAAGCCTTGACTAAAGATTTTTAAACTCGCTGCAATATATGACGTATAGTTTCCAAGAAGAGATGCAAACATCAAAGCATCCAGCACCCATAATAAAGGTGTGTGGCATGCGCGATGCAAACAACATTCAAGCCATCGACCACTTACATCCCGATTGGATGGGTTTTATATTTTACCCCCAATCATCGCGATATGTGAGTGAGGTACCTAACATCCTTCCCCAACATGCTAAGAGAGTAGGTGTTTTTGTGCATCCTCAGTTTCGCGATGTAATAGAACATGTAAAGCAATACAATCTTGATGCTGTGCAGCTTCACGGAACAGCATCACCGCAAATGTGCGAGACATTTAGAGAGCGCGGGCTCATCGTGTTGAGGGCGCAACCAGTAACAGAGACATTTGTTGCGGAAACGGCAGAATACGTCGGAAAAATAGACTATTTTGTATTCGACAATCCCACGCTTAAGTTCGGAGGCAGCGGACAACGCTACAATTGGTCGTTGCTCAATCGATACACTGGGCCTACCCCCTTTCTGCTAAGTGGTGGTTTGTCACCTCAGCTCATAAACGAGCTTAAACAGTTTCACCATCCATTTCTTGCTGGGTACGACATTAATAGTGGGTTTGAAATATCTCCCGCACTTAAAGACGAAGCTGCCGTTATGCAGTTTATTAAAGAGATCAAGCAACAATAGATGATATAACCAAAGAGAAATTTTAAGTAGGTGTTCATAATTA
>DJEH01000128.1 GCA_002431845.1 Prevotellaceae bacterium UBA5903
ATCGTTGGCAAAGAGCATACTGAAAGGCAATCTAACGTTTAAACTGAACGCTGTGGATATGCTTGCCCAAATTAGCAATGTGCAGCATACTATCAATGCACAGGGCCGTACCGAAACATGGGTCAATTCGCAGCCACGCTATGTAATGCTCCACGTTATTTACAGATTTAACGTAAAGCCAAGAAAAAAAGCAGCCTAACGAATGAAGTTTACCAAACAGTTTGACCAAATGGATTGTGGTCCTGCCTGTGTGCGCATGGTAGCATCGTATTATGGTAAGGACTATCCGCTATCATATTTGCGTTCGCTTGCCCACCTCACCCGTGAAGGGGTGAGTGTGGCAGGCATACGTAGTTCGTTGTCGGAGATAGGGATGAATAGTGCAACATTCGAGATGTCGTTATCACAACTTTTGAATGATTGCCCCACACCAGCCATACTGTATTGGGATCAAAATCATTTTATTGTTTTAGAAAAAACCAAGGGTAACACCCCTCGCAAGGCAATGTTCAAAATTGCTAATCCTGCTTTTGGCAAGCAGTGGATGAATGCCTTTGAAATGGAAAAACACTGGTTGAATGGAGATAAAGGAATAGCTATTGCAATTGAGCCAACACAGCGCTTTTATGAGGCAAAGGATATAACCGAAAAGCATAGTTTTTCCCTATTTGTTCGCAAATATGTGTTTCCTTATAAAATGCAGTTGTTGCAGTCATTGCTTGCGCTGGTTGTATGTTCATTACTTGGCATAATTAGTCCGTTCTTAACGCAGAGTGTAGTAGATGATGGTATAGGGTCGCACAACATCTCTTTGATAACAACGATATTAGTTGCTCAGCTGTTTCTGTTCTTTGGCACTTTTTTAATGAATACAGTAGGTGCTTGGGTGGGATTGTATATGAGCACCCACATAAGCATAAGAGTTTTAGGAGACTATCTTCAAAAACTTCTTAAACTTCCTATGACGTTTTTCGATACCAAAAGTATAGGTGATTATCAGCAACGCATTGGCGATCATTCTCGCTTGCAATCTTTTCTTACTACGAGCTCTATACAAACGCTCTTTTCGCTCTTATCTGTGCCATTCTATATGGTGGTAGTAGCTTTTTATAGTCCCTTGATTTTGATTGTATTCCTTGCTTTTACTGCCATAAGTATGCTTTGGCTGTTCTATTTTTTTCAACGTCGGAAGGCATTAGATTATGAAAACTTTCAAGTGAGTGTAGAAAACCAAAACAAATTGTACGAGATGGTTTCGGGCATAACAGATATCAAGGTAAATGCCTATGAAGACTACAAACTTAAGGAGTGGAAGTCGTACCAAATGAAGCAATATGCCGTGAGCCAAAAGAGCCTAAAACTTGGGCAGATACAAAGCACAGGTTTTTTTGTTATTGGGCAGTTGCGCAATATTCTTATAACTTATTGGGTGGCTGTGTTAGTGGTTAATGGGTCGCTTACATTGGGCATGATGATGAGTATATCTACTATCATAGGCATGATAGGTGGTCCGTTAGAGCAACTGATAAGTTTTGCACAACAGTATCAAGATGCTAAAATAAGCCTTGAACGTTCGCAAGAAGTTCACTTATGCAAAGACGAAGACGAATGTAATAAAAAACTTGTACCTAATGATAAACCATTAGACATAAGTTTGCAACATGTAACTTTTAGCTATACAGGAATGGCAGAAAGTCCTGCAATAGCAGACGTATCATTTACTATTCCCGCAGGACAGATGACAGCAATTGTAGGTGAGAGCGGTAGCGGAAAAACCACACTCATGAAGTTGTTATTAAAATTCTATGCCCCTACATCGGGTACAATATGGATGGGCAATAGCGATTTGCAAGCGTATACTGCAAAGTCTATACGCAAGGCTTCGGGGATTGTAATGCAAGACAACTACCTATTCTCCGATACGATACGTCAGAACATAATATTGGGTGAAGATGCAAACGAAACAAGGTTGCAAGAGGCTATTAATGTGGCTTGCCTAAAAGATGTGTTCAAGGGTCATCCGTTGGGCGTAGACACAAAAGTTGGAGCAGAAGGAATAGGCGTAAGTGGTGGCGAAAAACAGCGCATTATGATTGCGAGAGCGGTTTATAAACGCCCCATGTATTTAATGATGGATGAGGCAACATCGTCTTTAGATGCAGAGAACGAAGCAAACATAACAAAAAATATTGCGTCATGCTTTAAGGGACGCACCCGTGTAGTAATAGCACACCGGCTAAGCACAGTGAAGCATGCCGACAACATAGTGGTGCTCCGCCAAGGCAGAGTTGTGGAACAAGGAAAACACGATGATTTAATTAAGCAACATGGCTATTATTACGAACTCGTTCATAATCAATTGGAAATTCCTACTGCATGAAAGATTATATAGTAAAGTATGGCACATTCTTGATATTGCCTTTGGTCATTGCGCTAATCACCTTTATATTGTGCCATTTATCTGCCAATGTAAAAAGCCCTGTAACAATGTTTATTTGTGATGAAAATCATGGTATTGTATATATGCAAAAAGCTATATATCGCGCTATCGTCCCAAATGACACAATTACATTGACTTGTACCAATGGGCAAATAAAATGTAAGATTACAAAGGTTGATGAAGAAACAGACAAACTGCGTTTGCGTGTGACGCTTGATGCAGATACGCTCTGTTTGAATGGAAACACCCTTTGTAATGCTTATATTGTAAGGGGTAAAATTCCCATGTATGAATTGCTCTTTCAAAAACTATCGATTGCAAAATAGTGGACAACCTAATGCCAATAGAAATAACGCTAAAGTGCGAGGTTAAGAGTTGTATATTTAAATACTCTTAGCCTCGCACTTTAGGGTTTTATACGTAATCTTTAGCTTGTCGTTCGCCTCTAAGCACAGCAAGGGCATTGAGTGCCAACGACTCTATTTCGTCCTCGCCAGGGAATATATGGATGGGGGCCAAGTAATTTACGCGCGAGGTAATTCCGCTCGTAATGTAGTCGGCATACGCCATGCCTCCTGTTAGCAATATGGCATCGATGTTGCCAGCAAACACTGCGCCTTCGGCTGCAATGGCTTTGGCTGTGTGGAATATCATGGCATCAATAAGTAAACGAGCTTTCTCGTCGCCTCGTTCAATGCGACTAAGGATGTCTACAAGGTCAGTAGTGCCAAGGTGAGCCATCAATCCGGCTTTGCCAGCAATGCGTTTTTTGAGTTGTTCTTCGGTGTAACGGCCGCTATAACATAGGTGGATAAGGTCGGCAGCGGGCAATGTACCTGCACGTTCGGGCGACAAAGGTCCCTCGCCATCGAGCGCATTGTTGGCATCTACAGCACGCCCGTGCATATGTGCTGCTATTGAAATGCCGCCACCGAGGTGGCACACAATAAGGTTGAGGTCTTCGTAGCGTTTGCCTATCTCTTTGGCATATCGGCGTGCAATAGCGCGCTGGTTGAGTGCGTGCCAGATGGCATGGCGGGTCATTAGGGGCGATCCGCTTATGCGTGCTTCGGGCAAGAGTTCGTCTACTGTCACGGGGTCGGCAATGTAGGCAGGGCAGGCGGATGAGCCTTGTTCGTGAGCCAACTCGTAGGCTATGAGGCAACCTAAATTGCATGCATGTTTGCGCACGGCATGAAGCATTTCCTCGCACATCTTTTGATTAACGCGGTAAACACCGCCCGAAATAGGTTTTAAGAGTCCTCCTCTCCCAATGATAGCATCGAAGTTGAGCTGTATATGATTGGTTTTGAGCCAATCTAACACCACTTTGCGGCGGAACACATGTTGGTCAGCAATCTGCTTGTATTGGCTGAGTTCGTCGGGGGTGTGCCGGATGGTGGTAACGCAAAAGGGCGTATCGTCTATGTAAACCCCTATTTTGGTTGAGGTAGAACCGGGGTTGATAACTAATATCTTGTAAGGCATTTAATTGCAGGTCTAATAAGTTCTTGTGTTTATTGGCATCCCATAATAGCAAGTGCAATACTATGGTATTTGGCATCGGCATCGTCGCCGCGTGAGGGCAGAACCACGGGTACAATGGTACCTTGCAGAGTGCCTGCCACGCGTGCTTGAGCAAAGAGTGGAAGTGCTTTGTAGAGAGCATTGGCCGACTCTATGTCGGGCAGTACAAGCGCATCAGCATCGCCCTGTAAACAAGAACTGATGCCCTTTATCTTGAGCGTTTGTGGGTCGCAAGCAGAGCGAAGATCAAGCGGTCCATCCACCAAGAGGCGTCCCCAAATGCCGCTCTTGGCTTTTTGGCAGATAGCAGCATAGCCCAATGTGTGTGGAAACTTAGCGTTTATAGTTTCGGCGCAATGGATAAGTGCCACCTTAGGCTCGGCAAATCCAAATGCATGGAGCATTTTGGCAAGGTATGCCACTTGTTGCGTGCGTTGCTCATCGGTGGGGTAGGGAATAACCGCAGCATCGCTCATGAAGAGTAGCTTATGGTAGTTTGGCATCTCGCACATAGCGATGTGAGTAAGCACATTGCCTTTGGGCAGAATGCCCCACTCCTTGTTGAGTACGACATGTAGCAACGTGTCGGTGTGTATCAGTCCCTTAACTATCACGTCTGCTTGTCCGTCGTGTGCCATTTTAATGGCCTTTTGTGCAGCCTCTTCGGGTGTGAGGGCTTCAACATAGTGTACCAAATTGCCGTTGTATGCCTTTAGCAGTGGTTGCGACTGAATGGCATGGCAATCGCCCACAAAAAAAGCCTCTGCATAACCTTGTGCAACGGCTCTCATCACTGCTTGTAGGGTGCTATTGTCACTTCCGCACACCACGGCAAGTTTAAACGTGTGGCCCGCTTGCTGCAAGTGGGTGGTAAGACTGTCGAACGTGATAATGGGGTACATTTTTTTGTTTATTTTCTTGGGGTGTTGTTATTAATAGCATGCAAAACTACAAATAAACTGCCTATTATTGCACATTTTTATCGTTTTTATGCAATAAGCCCGATAGTAGAGTCTTGTATCGGCTGTTCATCTCAATTAAATTCAGAAAGAGTTAAGGCCATCTCTATGCGTATATTCACCCACTTTTCGTACTAAATGCTCCCCTTTCTTTCAACTTTTTGTTACATTTGCAATATACTAAAAAACGCCTCTTCTTATGCATTATAAATACATTATCCTTACACTCATTATGCTCTTGTCGGGCATCAACGTGCAAGCGCAAACAACGGATGTTGAAAAACTATTTAACAAGTTTAAGGCAGCCTCAAACTTCGACCGCACTTACCCTCGCGAAAAGGTATACTTACATCTTGATAACTCATCGTATATCGAAGGCGATAGCATTTTCTACAAAGCTTATGTGGTAAGAGCTTCGAGTCTTTTGCCCACAACGTTGAGCCATGTGCTCTACGTAGACTTGCTCAATGCCGACGGGCAACTCATGGAAAAGCAAACCTTGCAAATTGATGAGTTGGGACAAGCCGACGGCTGTTTCTCGCTGAAGTTGCCCGTCAGAGCTGGCTACTACGAGGTAAGAGCCTACACAAGAGAGATGACTAATTGGGGCACGGATGCATGTTTCTCGCGTGTGATACCTGTGTTTACCGATAGCAATCCTAACGAGAAAAAAGAGCATACAATAAATACTGATATCATGCAACTGTCTATACCCGAACCAGAGGTGAATAAACGGGTTTCGATGGCTGCGCCACGTCCGTACAGAATGACGGACAATAAAAGGCGCATGCTAACATTCCTTCCCGAAGGCGGTTGGCGAGCCAAAAACATGGAGCAACGCATTGCCTACAAGCTAACCGACGGGCGTGGGCAGTATACCACCGACACCGTGAACGTTTATGACAAAGAAGGCAACCTTGTGCTTAGCACACAACCGCTTTACGATGGCATGGGCATGTTTACACTCCCAGCCACATTCGGCGAAGGCTATGCGTGTATTGTGGGTAGCAACTTAAGCACAAGCGTTAGCAAACTAAAGTTCGAATTGCCCGAGCCATCGGCCAACTTTGCTCTTACCGCCAACTATTGCAGCGAGGGTGTGCTGGTAGACATTGCTACAGCTGACCCCGTAGCAGCCAATCAGTTGCTGGGCTTAGCCGTGATTAACCGCGAAAAGACTTGCTATTTCGACACGCTTACGGTGGGCACAGAGGGGGTAGAACTGCTCATTCCGCAAAAGGCTCTGAGGGGAGGGGTAAACCGCATTGAACTCTTTGATACCGACGGCCATAGTATGGCATCGCGCATGGTGTGGGCGCAACCTTCGGCTATCGAAAACCGCACCATCACCACCCACATTAGACAAAATAAAGCGGTGTACGACGCATTTTCGCCTGCCGTGCTTGATATTCAACTAACCGATGCACAGAGCCGTCCGGTAAGCACAACCTTCTCGTTAGCTGTTCGCGACCATGCTGGCAATCTTACCGAGACCGAGGATGGAGGCATTGGTGCTGACCTCTTGCTGTCGTCAGAACTTAAGGGCTATATTCACCGTCCCGACCTCTACTTTGTAAAAAACGATGCCCTTCATCAGCGTATGCTTGACTTGTTGCTCTTGGTGCAAGGATGGACTGCTGACTCGTTTGCAACGATGTGTGGCACCGATACTTTCAGACTGAAACAGCCCATCGAGGACAAACTTATCTTGCGCGGAACGCTCTATAAAATGGACACGAAACTGAGGCCTCAGCCCAACTTTACCTTAGATTTTAAAGCTTATTCGTTAAAGGGTGGTAGCATTGAGGGCGAAACCACTACGGACCAAAACGGCCGCTTTGCTTTTGAGTCGAACGTGAATTATAGTGGCGAATACATCGCACAGTTCATCATGAAAAACAATAACGACAAGCGCCGATGGAGCAAACTCACCCTCGACCGTTGGTTTGCCCCTCAACCTCGCCCTTTGTATGCCAACGACCTTATGTTGCGCATGCCCACACCTATTGACAGCACATCTATCAATGCCATTGAGCGTAAAGCCGACACCTTTGTATGGAAAGATACGCTCTCTTACTCCGTAAGCCACACACTTGGCACGGCTGAGATTAAGGCGCATAAACGCTACAAAGGCTTTACCGGAAACCGCTATACATGGAATGGCGGTGAGAAGCATGGTATGGAAAATGCTACTAAATACTACAACATTGAATGGGCTGTTGAGGAACTTAAAGACCGCGGACACGATTGCAGCGAGAACATAATTAGTACACTTGGCTACATGGAGAATGCACTTGAGAGCTCGCAATATGTGCGTATCAGCCCCGAAGATGAACAAAGTGGAAGCTATGATAATAGAGAGACTACCAATCCAAATTCAAACAACGGAGAGGGAACAAATAAAAGCGCCATCGGAACTGATCCAAACAGAAAACTTAGCGGTGCTGAAAAGGACTTAAACGATTGGTTTAATAGCATTACATACAAAGGTCTGTTAGTGAAAAATATTTATTTTGACAACACATTGATAAATGGCGGTAATCAAGACTTCTTTAATCAAGCCCACAAGCAAAACTTTCAAGAAACTACCTCAGAGCAGATTAAGTCGGTGGCAATTGTGGGCAGTTGTTTGCGCGAAGATGCTATAACAGGCCAAGATAAACGCAACAGCCGAACAAGCTATAGTATGTATATATATAGTCTGCCAGAGAGTTACCGCTTTCGCGAGAACCGTGGCATTGACCGCCGACGCATCCAAGGCTTCTCCCCTCACAAGGCTTTCTATTCGCCCAACTATAGCGACACCGACCTACCCAACGACAAGGATGTGCGACGCACACTTTACTGGAATCCATCGGTAAGAACCAACGACGAGGGGCATGCCAATGTGCTTTTCTTTACCAACTCACGCCCACAGCAACTGCTCGACATCACGGTGAGAGGTGTGACAAAAGAGGGTGGATTTATAGAGTAAAACATATTGCCCAATCGCCTATAAACAACAAAAAAGGCTATCGCATTGTATCGTATGCGATAGCCTTTTTATTACGCTTGCTTTTTGCGTTACTTTTCGGGGAATACAAATTGCTCAAGCTTCAAGGTTCCGAGTTCTTCGAGCTTACCTACGTAGAGCTTAAAGTGGTCGGCAGCCATGTGCTTTTTGAGCGATTCTTCGTCTTTCCATGTTTCGCAAATCATAAAGATGTCGGGACGAGTGGCACTCTCAAAAGTGTCGTAGGCAATGTTGCCTTCGTCTTTTAACGATGCTGCAGTAAGGGCGATGGCTGCTTGAAGAGCCTCGTCGTACTTACCTTCTTTTGCCTGAAAAAAACAGTTTAATCTTAGCATTTTTGTATTTGTTTTTATGTGTTCAACAATCCTTCAAATGACTTGCCTTTTACAAGAATTTGTCTTTTGAAAAGGTTGCTGAACGGGTTGTTTTAGTTGTTAGAACATATAAGCCACTTGTACCTGGAAGGTGTTGGTCTTATACTTCAGTTCGCGGTCGGTGCTTGTTCCGTTCCAGTTAGTAAAGATGGCTTTACCAGCCTTTCCGAGTGCAAAGTTATAGCCTATGCTTGCCTCAAGATGCTTGAGTAGGCGCACACCAGCACCAAGATTCCAAGTGGTGTTCATGTTCTCTTTTTCAAAGTTAGTGCCCGTACCCAAGTTGCTCCACTTCATGTTGTTAAGAGCAAATCCAAACTGTGGACCTGTGTAGAAAAACACACCTGCAATCTTGCCCAAACCAATGTTGTAACGAATGTTGATTGGTATCTCAATGGTGCGATATTTCTCAGTTTCAGATGTTTCGTTGCCGTAGGCATCCTCGCCAACCAACGTAAGGTCGCGCTGCGAATATTGCAATGAAGCATCAAAACCAATGCCTAACATGGTGTTGAATGCAACCTTAGGGCCTACGTACCAACCCGCTTTATTGTCGGATGAAAAAGTCTCCTTAGCAGTACCCGAAAGTTTCATCTTTGAGAGGTCGAAACCTGCTACTATGCCGTATGAGAACGACTGTGCTTGTGCCGCAACCGTGCTAATAAGCAGCAAAGCAAAGGCGGCAAAAAGTTTTTTTAGTGTGTTCATTTTGTTTTATACTTATTATGTTTCTGTTATCTAATATCTCTCAACTAAAATGGGAAGAACCAAGGTATCACAATGATAGCTACTATACCCATGATGAGTTGGAGCGGGAGTCCTATCTTTACATAGTCCATAAAGGTGTAGTGACCTGCATTCATCACCATAGCATTGGGAGGTGTGCATATAGGGGTGGCAAAACATGCACTTGCCGCTACTGCCGCTGCCATCATGAAAGGAGTTGGCGATACGCCCAACTGCGTAGCTGCAGCCCAAGCTATTGGGGCCACAAGGATGGCAGTGGCAGAGTTGCTTATAAAAGTGCTTAGCACCGAAGTAACCACATACACGCCAGCCATTGCTGCTATAGGACCGTATGCACGCAACATCTCAACAAGCGAGGTGGCTATCCAAGCAGATATACCCGTCTTTGATAGTGCTGTAGACATAGGCATCATGGCTGCTATGAGCACGATGCTTTCCCACCCAATCATCTTGTATGCTGCATCTACACTACGCACACAACGAGTAAGAACCATTAGCAGTCCGGCTATGATAACCACGGCTACTGGCTTAATGCCAAGTTGATCGGCAAACACCATGCAAAGCACCATCAACAGCATAAAGCCCGCTGCAACGGGGGCTTTGTGGTCAAGCGCAACACTCTCGGCATCGGCCGATGGCGAGCCTATCACAATCCACTCGCGGTTTTTCTTTGCCATGCTTTCAATGCCTTTCCACTCACCATGAACCAATATCATGTCGCCATTCTTCACGATAGAGTCAAGTGCATTGTCAAATATATACTTGCCTTGACGCTTTATGGCCAACACGTTCACACCGAAACGTTCCTTAAAGTTTGCCTTGCGCAAAGTGCGGTTGATAAGCGACGACTCGGGCGATATAAGCACCTCTGCCAAGCCTATCTCGTAGAAGTCGAGTTTGCCTTTGCCCTCGCGTTCTTCGTCTTCAAACACCGAGAGGTTGTGGTCGGCAGCAAAGCGATCTACCTGTTCGCGATGGCCCAACACATAGAAGGTGTCGTCGGCTTGCAACACGGTTGATGCATCAACAGCCTCTTGTATGTTGGGGCTAAACATGGTGCGGTTCGACCTGCGAACCTCTAGCAAGGTTATTCCGTATTGTCTGCGAACGTCAAGTTCGCCCACCGTAAGGCCCTCAAGGTGCGTATTGCCATGCTGCGCTTTGAGGCGAAACACGAGGTCGGCAATGTGATATTCGTGTAACAAAGATGCCAAACTGTCGTCGCCATCGGTGCTTTCGCCATCGTTTGCTTTCTTGCCTAAGAAGAAAGTGCAAAGCGGATATAGCAGCAAAAGGCCCACCAACAGGCATATCACGCCAATGGGCAGAAACGAGAAGAACGAAAAACCTTCGCGTCCATTGTCGCGTAAGTAGCCGTCTACTATCAAGTTGGGTGGTGTACCAATAAGCGTAAGTAGTCCGCCCATCGAACTGGCAAATGCCAAGGGCATCATAAGCCGAGCCGGACTAATGCCTGCGCTTTTTGCCATGGCCAAAACGATGGGTAAGAGCAGTGCCACCGTACCCGTGTTGCTCACAAATGCAGCCACAACGGCAGTTACGAGCATCACCAAGAAGAACAATTTCATTTGGCTCTTGCCAGCAAGTTTGAGCAGTCGGCCTGATATGATACGAGCCAAACCCGTTTGAAATACGGCACCGCCCACAACAAACAAGCCAATCATCATTACCACCGCCGAGTTCGAAAAGCCCGCCAAAGCCTCGCTGGGCGTGAGCACATTCGTAACTAAGAGCAGTGCCATAGAGCATAGTGCCACAATGTCTGAGCGCACCTTGTCGGTTATAAATGCTGCAATGGTCAGGGCAAACACCGTTATCACTATGCCCACTTGACCCGATGGAGAGGAGAGCATCTCCGCTAAATAATTCATTATTTCTATGTTGTTTTCTGGTATAAGTAGGTGTTCAAAATTA
>DJEH01000106.1 GCA_002431845.1 Prevotellaceae bacterium UBA5903
TGGTAGTGTACAAAAGGTGATAATAGATCGTCAAGAAGGCGAATACTTTATAGGGCGTACTGAAGCAGATTCTCCCGAAGTTGATTGCGAAGTATTGATAAAGCGCAGTGCAGACGAACCTCTTGTAGTTGGAAACTTTTACCAAGTAGAAATTACAGACTCAGAAGAGTTTGACCTTTATGGAAAAGTCTTGAACTAAAGTATAAAGTTTGTTATTTAAGGTATGAATAATAAAGATTTTATCAATGCGCTCTCCGTGCGATTGGGAATGACTGCAAAGAATGTTCAAGGCATAGTCAATGGCTTCGTAAAAGACTTTGGCGATAAACTTGACGACAATACATCGTTTGCCATTCAGGGATTTGGTGTGTTTGAAGTTAAAAAGAAAATGGAACGAGTAGTGGTAAATCCTGCTACCAAAAAGCGCAAACTTATTCCTCCCAAATTGGCATTGTCTTTTAAGCCAAGTGCTATATTAAAGGACAAGGTAAAATAAGAATGATAAACTAAAAAGCAACGGCAAAATCAATATAACCACTCATGAAAAGAAAGTTAGGCATACAAGATTTCGCAGAAATAATAGAACAACGTGAAGGCATCAGTCGTACTGAGGCTGAAAACTTTGTACGTGCTTTTTTTGATGTAGTGGAACAAGGGCTTGAGGAAGATAAGTTCGTAAAAATTAAAGGGCTCGGAACATTTAAACTTATTGCAGTAAGTGAACGCGAAAGCGTTAATATTAATACTGGCGAACGTTTCCAAATAAGTGGTCATACCAAAATATCTTTCACTCCTGATGCCGCAATGAAGGAGTTGATAAATCGCCCTTTTGCTCATTTTGAAGCTGTAGATCTTAATGACAGTACAGATACAAGAGAGTTTGAGGAGATTGATGAAGAAATGGAAGCAGATTCATTAGATACCGAGGATAATGACGAAAATAACGAAGTAGACGGAGAGAAAGAGAGCGCATCGGAAAATGAAGATGCAGGTGAAGCTATAGATGCAGAAGTTGAAGCCCCCCCTCTTTCGTCTATAGATGTACAAACAAATAGTGAGCAAGAAAAGGCGGGTAAAGCCGATAATCTGCAAAGCACTATTGATAATGAATTAGATGGAAATAAACAGCAATCTTCAACCATTTCAAGTGCTGCAGAAAATGCTACTGAGGAAGCTAAAACTACCAACGTTGTTAGTCAGGTTGAGAAACAAGAGCAAAAAGATTTTGATGCAAAAGATAATGCTGTTTCGCAAGTGGAGTCAGCTACTCAGCAAGTCCCTCTATCTGCAAATTCGTCAGAAACAACTTCATCAAAACATAATAGTAGCACATCTGATAGCAGTTCTACTCAAGGATATGTATATGGCGAAGTGCCCTCTCCACGAAAACGCAATTGGTGGAAAATCATTGCGATATTGTTCGGTATTGCTATTTTGATGACTTTAAGCTATTTTGTTGGTTACTATCGTATGTTATGTCCTAATTGTGGTGATATAGATATGATAGAAACAAGCGACAAAGCAAGTATACAGCCAGTTACGCCTATAATAAAAGATAGCTTAGTTCAGCAAGATACTACACAATGTGACACTGCGAACACAGTTAAGCTAACCGAAAAATCTATGCAAGAAACGCAAGATGCAGAGAAGAACTTAGAGACAGATACTAAAGAAAATAAATCTGACGTGCAAGTGAGTGAGCAGCGTAACGCTGTGCCTCAAACCCATGTAGTAGCGGTGGGAGATAATGTATATCGTATTGCTCGCAGGTATTATGGATCAGATAAATATGCAGAGCGCATCATAAAGTATAATAATATCAAAGATGCTAACACAATTGTTGTAGGAATGGAGCTAAAGCTTCCACGTCCTTGACAAATTTACATGTTTTAATACGTAAGTACCCTTAAATAAAAGCGGTCTTCTCGTTTGCAAAATTCATATTCTCAAAAGATAAGTCGTTGTATTTCGTTGTTTCAGAAGTACAACGACTTAAAATATTTACATACACTTTACAGAATTTATAAAATGTATAAGATTTATTTGTAAAAATGTGTGTTAGTTTTTTATATATAAAAATAAAACACTAACTTTGCAGTATGATTGAACTCTCTAGACATATTGAATGCTTAATGTTGAAACATGATTGTGTAATTGTTCCAGGTCTTGGAGGATTTGTTACGCAGTATGTTCCAGCACGCTATGTTAGCGACGAACAGTTGTTCTTGCCGCCTTATCGTAGTGTAGGCTTTAATTCGCAGCTCACGCTCAACGATGGGTTGCTTGTTCAGTCGTATATGCAAGCTTATGGCACTGATTACTCCGAAACCTTAAAGCTCATTGATGATGCTGTAATGCAGTTAAAAAATGAGTTGCAAGAAAAAGGAGAGTACGAACTTAGTGGTATCGGCAAACTCATTATGGGGATAGAGGGTACATATAATTTCATCCCTTGTGAAGCCGGTGTCCTTTCGCCAGAGTTGTATGGTTTGGATGCTGTAAACGTTGCTGCAGTAAAGCATACGGTGCAAGCTGAAGAACAAGAAAAAGCAATAGAAAAAGAAAAGAAACGCAAAATACGTTTGCATCGTAGTGAGAAGAGCTACACCATAACTCTTAACAGAGAACTTGTAAATTACGTAGCAGCAGCGGTGATAGCAGTATTCTTTTACTTTATTTGGGCTGTGCCAGTAGGCGATACAAGCGATAAGGGTGCGCAAACAGCTTCGGTATTGTATCAGCAGCTTTTTAATTCATCAACGCAGCAAGCAGCACAGAAACAACAAGTGCAGTTAATATCTTCTGTTAATAATGATACACCAATCAATTTGATGGAAGATGCTGATAAAAGCAACACCATAGGTAAGGATGCAGCAGAAGGTTCTATAGTTAGTAACATGCCGCATATAGAAAATAACGCTCTAGTAGCTATGGGAAAGTCAGCAAAATCCATCAGCAAAGATAGCAATGATGCAAAGAGCCTTTCAAAAGGAAGTTACACCATTGTTTTAGCAAGTGCCATTACACTTGACAATGCTAAGGCTATGTCGAATAAACTTAAAGCTCAAGGCATTCAAGGGGTGCAACCTTACAAACATGGCAGTATGGTGAGAGTTGTATGCGGTCAATACAAGAGCAAGCAGCAAGCTCAACAAGCACTTTCAAAGTTCCAAGAGAATAAGTTTTTTTCTGAAGCTTGGATAATGGAAGAAAAGTAGATAAAATCTATAAGAAACAAACAACAATAATAAAAAAGGAATCAAGAATGAATGTTTACATAACACATCTTGGTTCCTTTTTTTAATTCACTCATTTCACGCAAAGAAGCAATATAACAATAAGTATGAAACGAATACGTTGTCCCAAATGCGACGAAGCTATACTCTTTGACGAAACAAAATACGAGGCAGGTCGCATACTTGTATTTGAGTGTCCAGAATGCCACAAACAGTTTAAGATACGCATACCACAGCCCAAATTACAAACTGAGTCAAACAATGATGATGTGGCGCAAGATGCTGTTTATGGTCGATTGGTAGTACTTGAGAATGCATTTCATTTTAAGCAAGAAATATCGCTATATGAGGGAGATAATATAGTCGGTAGGTTAGTAAAAGGCTCAAACGCCAATGCAGCTATCAAAACCGTAGATCCTAGTATGGACACAACTCACTGCATAATTAATGTGCGCATTAAGCCCACGGGCGAGCCTGTATTTACAGTAAGGGATGCCCCGTCAAACACGGGTACTTTTTTACACAACGAACTATTGTCGCCTCGTGAGCGTCGGGTAATTAATGAGGGCGACATCATAACCATAGGGGCCACTACCATGATATTGCGCATTGGTAATGAAAAGGAAGAGTAATGCTTAGCACTCAACCATTTTTTGTCAAAACAAATATACAATGATGAAGATATTTATAAGTTCTCTTTTATCTGCATTGTTTGCACTAACAGTGCATGCACAGCGTCCATTCGAAGGCCATTTCTTTAGTAAAGAGTTAGGAGTGAACATGTACTTAAATCTTTACGAAGAAAATATAACGGTTCCAGGATTTTCTTTTTTGGGCACGATGCATGGGTATATGCGTGATGGCATCTATGGCACATGGATGATAACAAAATGCAGTATAAAAGGCAATAAAGCTAAAATAAGATTTAGCAACGATATTGGTTCCGATTCGCAAGACGTAGAGTTTACACAACTATCTGATAGCACATATCGTTATCACGCAACGGGTGGTAATGCCGTTAAACGTGCCGTTGGTCACAAGTTGGTAAAGATTACAGATGAGATGACATTTGTTCGAAAATGAGATATAAGTAGGTGATGAGTGTATTATATACATCTTATTGCCTATTTATGTTTTTAGCAACAGTCTTAAAATCAGACAAAAGCAATTATTATATGGTGTCATGCCTGCATCGTTTGTTTAATAGCATTGTAGATATATTGTTTCCGCGCCGCTGTTGTGTGTGCGGCAGACGGCTTTTGCTCAATGAAGAAGATCTTTGCATAAAATGCTTGACACAGTTGCCACTAACTCATATAGATGGACGTAAGAACAATGTAGTAGAGCGTCTTTTGTGGGATGATGCCGTTTATACAGAGCGAGCAAGTAGTTTGCTTTATTACCGTCCTAAGTCTAACTATTGTTGCATTTATTTTAAGTTTAAGTATCAACACCAGCCCCAGGTGGCAGTAGCATTTGGCAAGATGATGGCGCACGAACTTGTTGATACTGGTTTCTTTAAGGGCATAGATGTTATGCTGCCCATCCCTTTGTCAAATAATAGAATAAAGCAACGAGGATATAATCAGAGTGAGCGGTTAGCCTATGGCATGAGCTTGATTACGCACATACCGATAGACACATCATCCGTTGTCCGAGTTGTAGACAATCCAACTCAAACCCGCTTGTATGGAAAGGAACGCTTTGAAAATGTAAGGGATGTGTTTCAGCTTGTTTCTCCTCAAAATCTTCGTGGCAAACATGTGTTGATCATAGATGATATGATTACAACAGGTAGCACCATACGTGCTTGTGCTCGTGTGGTGCTGCAAGCTGGCAACGTTAAAATAAGTGTGTTGAGCCTTGGCCTTTCAGCCAAAAACAGAGATAGCGTTAATGTACCACAGTGGCGGCGTCAATAATACACCTACTTAAGTAGGTGTTCAAAATTA
>DJEH01000092.1 GCA_002431845.1 Prevotellaceae bacterium UBA5903
TATGCTGAAGTCTTTGGTAATGCTGAAGTCTATGGCGATGCTGAAGTCTTTGGCGATGCTAAAGTTACAAAACACAGCGATTATATTGTATTCAAAAATTGGTGGAGTAGTGGGCGTTACTTCACATGGACTCGAAGCAATAATATGTGGCGGGTAGGTTGCTTTTACGGAACAAGCCAACAATTAATCAAGAAAGCCTATGCAGATAGCAACACGATAGGAAAAGAATACGAAAGAGTTGTAAGGTATGTTGAGAGTATTCTTGCAGACGAAACAAAAGAAAAAACATCAAATGAATAACATACCTCTCTATCTCATTATTGCATCCCTTGCAATTGAAATAATTGGGCTACCTCTTATATGCTATATTGACCGAAACAAAAAGCGTATATGCGAAGATATTACAATTCTTATCGGAACATCTGCAATACTCTTAGCCACAGCAATTCTCACCTCAGTAATACTAACTTAATATATGAGCAGTCTATTTGATGAGATTGATAATGTCGTACCAATCCCCGAAACCTGCAAAGAACTGAAAAACTTATTCAACTACTCTTCTATTCAAGCAGTAGCAGATGAAATGATAAGGCAAATTCGTACATGGCAAGACCAACATCCCGACAAGGATGTAATGAATATCTTACCACCCGCAATTAAAGAATACGTACAATACAGATTAGAACAATGAACAACATCCTACGCTTCTGCAACAAACCTTGCACACGAAGAAAGGAATGCTTCTGTGCCGCACTTGACGACATCATGGAAGAGCGCAAACTACGCAAGCACCACCACATTAAACCACTGCACACTGGCGATGACTGCAACCAGTTCACCGACATGTTTCATGGCGAAGACGTCAAGCAATGTGCCGAAGACCTTATAAAAGGTCGCATTAAGATAACACAAGTTTACCGCTACTCTGTAGCTTTTGAAGACCGCAAAGGTTACGGATTATTATTCAAAAGACTATGAGCTAAAACTTATATAACCATACACCCACCATGTGCATTTAATCCTTAATAAAGTTAAACAGCTATGGGTAATGCTTCAGTAAAAAGGTTATTGCGAAATCAGCATGGTGGGTGTTTACTTTTAACCTCAACAAATTAAACTTATGATACAACAAATCAAGCGTGAACGTAACATATTCGCTCCGCGTTTAGGTGCACCACTCCTCACTGCATACGAAGCAACTGTTGCCGAAATCAACAAGCGACAACAACAATGCCGCGAAGATGCCGACTCTAAGTCCTACAAGGTCTTCAACGCTATCTTCTACTCAGCTATCGTACGCAAAGAATACGCTAACGAAAAACTACGCAACGCTCTCACTATCGTTGCAGAAAACAAACAACTCTACCGACACGACATTAAGCAGAAGATACGCTTAATACGTATTGAACTTGCTAAATGGGATGGCGACATAGCACGCTGCATTAACAATCAACGTAACGAAAAAGGAGAACGCAACGTTGAATATTACGACAGCCTCAACGAATATGCCACAAATTTCTTTGACAAATTGTATATGCCGTTCTACTATTCTGTTCTACAACTACTCACCAAACTTGATTGCCCATTCCGTAAAGAAGCAGCTGCAATGGAAACCGCTTGTGCATTGCAAGAGTTCATGCAAAAGCAACTTGAAGTGGATGTAAAAGCGAACTACCTAACTGCACCACCGCTTGTTAATCTAAGCCAGTTGCTTGAAACGCGACTTGTCAAACTAACAGACCAGCTACGATGCATTATAAGTCAAAAATCTGCAAAGAACAAAGGGGATATAGACCTTAATGCCGACCCAACAATAGAACAAGCAGCGCAAAACCTCTTTGCTTCGCTCGGTAGCGCAACGGCAATCAACAACGTTGTAGATGCAGCATTCGCACCCTTGCAAGAGGAAAAATAGAACAATGAATGTAGGTGTTTTCCCGACAAAACACTTACATTTTTAACAACTTACAGAAAAATAGAACAATAAAATGGACATTACACAACGACTGCAAATCTACCTACGAAGACGAAAGTCAGATGGCAAATTGATTTTTCCTCGTTCGGTACATGCACACTACGACGAAATCATGCACTACCTACCTTCTGCACTAACCAAAGACGAAAAATCCTACTTCAAAAAGAGTAGAAATTTTCAACAAAAAAATTGGTAAAACAAACATAATTTATTAACTTTAAGTACTGAAAATCAATGACTTTAAGAAAGGCTTATGCACAATTTGTCCGTGATGTTGCGGATAAAAATTGTAACAATCCGCTCTACCTTGCTACCGCCCTTTGTGGTGAAAGCGGAGAACTCGCTAACGAACTAAAGAAAGTGTTCCGTGATGACGATGGAATGATAACCGATGAACGCAAGCACGCTATACTTTCTGAAATGGGAGATGTTCTATGGTATCTCTACGCTCTATCCAATCTTCTTGACGTTCGCATGGTAGAAGTGAAACAAATCAACATGACTAAAATAATCAAACGCATAGAGGAGGGCAAACTATGTATTGGGTAATTCTTTTAGTTGCAGTATTAGCAACATCCATTCTCTCATTCCGAGAGGGTGCAAAGCACGGCAAAAAGGTTTCCGATGGCGAGAACATGGGAAAATACCTTGATGGCTACATCAAAGGCAAAGCTGATGGCTACAGAGAGGGCGAGAACAAAGGACGTCACGAAGGCTTCAGCGATGGGCAACGTTACGCAATGACTATCGAACACAACCGCAAAGTACTTGTGGCTAATGGCATAATCAATGAAGAAATTAACTGACCCCGTATATCACGAAGTACACCCTTGTTCTGGGTGCGCAAGACTACATTACAACATGTGCCCAATCCTCTACATGGGTAGTGCAGCTGAACCATGTGTCTACTATGTTGATGCTAATAAAATAAACGATAACAATACAAGATTACTTAAAACTTATGACTCAAAAAATATATAAAAAAAAGATACCTTTCACTATTGAACTTGCAAAACAGATTGAAAGCGGTAAAAAGAAAGGCGAAATCGTAACACGTGATGGTAAGCAAGTCCGCATTCTATCTTATGGTTTAAAGAACGGAATATACCCTATCGTTGCAGCCGTAAAGCAAAACGAAAATGTAGGTGAGAACGCTGAGGTTTATACAACGGATGGCAAATGGGACGATGAAAGAGAGTCACCTTACGACCTTTTCCTTCGTGTTCCAACCTACTACAAGGACTATAGCAACTTCAAGCCACAATTCTTGCAAGCGTGTATAGTTCGTAATAGCGAAAGCGACCCTTGGAATATGAAGATATGCACAAGCAAAA
>DJEH01000113.1:0-3666 GCA_002431845.1 Prevotellaceae bacterium UBA5903
ATTTTGAATACCTACTTATATAGCATTTAGAAAGGCTCAAACTCGCTATTGGTTACAGCTTTAGTAGCCATACATTCCATTTCGATGAGCCATCCCGGACGGCATACGGGAGCATGAACAATAATCTTGGGGATGCCGGGGAAGCGTTTCTCGAACATTTCGTTAACAACGGCATAGTCGGCAGTGTCGCGCAGATACACAATCATTTGTCCAACGTCGTTGAATGTACAATCGGCTTCGGCGAGTAAGGCTTCTACGTTTTCCCACATACGTTCGGTTTGTTTGCGTATGTTGCCCATGTGTAGGATGTTGCCCTTGTTGTCGATGCTGGCTGTGCCCGATATAAACACTTGGCGGCGGTCGCCATACTCCATGCTTGTGCCACGCTCAAAGCTTACGCCATATTCGTAGGTAGGGTTGAGGTGAGTGGGAGCGTAAAGAAAACGCATTTGTTCGGGTTTAATGCCTAATACGGCATAGGTGTCGAGTTGTACAAGTACTGAAGGATCGGCATTGCGTCCATTGATGCCTGTGCTCGATATGAAGTGAGTTCTGTTAGTAAGGTTCTGTGTAAAAAACTCTTCGTTGCGAGCCTTTACTACACCAGCATAGTTTACATCCACATTTTGTACAAAAAACCATGTACGCACACAGTTGTTGAGCAAGTTGCCACCATTGCTTAGAAGTTGCATGGTGTACTCTTTTAGTAGCAAACTGGTTTGTTCCTCAGAGTTTTCAGCGTGGCTAATGGCTGTTCCACCCCATAGGTGGGTGTATGCTCCATGCTGAACTTTATAAAGCCCATTGCTGAAAGTGCCAGCTCCAATCTCCTCTTGCAGATATACCCATAGACCAATTTTAGTGCCATTGAGCGGTGCCTGCTCAACAACCGAGCAAGCGCAAGCAGGTGCTTCGGGCACAGTGGCCATAAGCGTTTCGTATTGGTTGGCTGCATCGCTTAAAAAGTAGCGTTTAATAACAGAACAAGCGTTTTGCAACTTGGTTTCAAGTATGCTATAATAGGTGTCGAGAACGGCATTGAGCTGTTCCTCAAATGTTTGTTCGGGATGTGTGGCGTGTATCATAACGTGGTATTCGCCCACTCCGCCAGATATTTCAAACTTTGAAATTTCGACTATGGTATTCTCTAATTCTATAGTCGATCTTTGCTGTACGTTGGTCATACTGTTTGTTTATTCTTTATTCTGCATGCAAAAGTACGAAAAAACAAGGAGCTTTGTATACGATGAACGATGTATCGGGCAAAAATCACCACAAGTGGGTATATAAGTTCTATGCAGAGTTAGAGCACACAAAAACACCCATTGAACAGACGATGGAACATTTCATCTAACGTGTATTGATGAATGCTTGTCGTGCAGTTCAAAGGGTGTTTTGTTGTGTGCTTTATGCTTATTTTACAATAATCTTTTTGGTGGCATTGCTTGCAGTAGTATTAACGCGCAAGAGGTATACACCAGGGGTGAGGTCTTGAAGGTTGATGATGCTTTCGTTGCCATGACGTGGTTGGTCAATGTGCAACTCTTTCATCACCTGCCCATTTGTTGCCACCACTTGTATGTGGGCGTACGATTCGTCGTTGTTGAAGAGAACTTTCCATGCATCTGCACGCTTTTCAATACTGATAGGAGTTGAGGTGTTGAAAGTTTCGTTGATGGCTGTGCGCAAGAGAATGGCTTGCTTAAGTCCCTCGTAGGCATCAATCTTGCCATAGCCCCACTGTTTGTTCCAAGCATCATTTCCAGTGTTAGTGTCGTGGCGTGAGGTTGTCTTGATAATGTCTTTGATGTCGTTGGGGGTAAGGTCGGGGTTGGCTTGCAACCACAAGGCAACGGTACCAGTAACAACTGGGGCAGCCATAGATGTGCCACTCATTACGCCATAATAGTAATTTTTACCATCTACAGTTACCTCTTGCACAACGCTTGCGTCTTCTTCATCAAAATCATCAGAATTCTTTGAAAAGGCAGAGATGATGACACCTCCAGGTGCTGCCACAGTAGGGATGGTTTGTGAAGGATCTATGCCAGGCCCCTTGCTTGAGAATGAACTGATGCCAGAGGCAGAACCTAAACCCCTATATGACTGAAATTTACCATTAATATCTCTGTATGAGGTGCGCATGTTGTATGATGCCACGCTGATAGCATTGGGAATAGAGGCTCCGCCCTCGCCATAAGTATAGTCGGTATCGCCTGGTAGGGTGGTGATGTATTTTTCCTTTGCACTACACCACTTTGTTACTTGTGTAAAGTCTGAATAGTCTGATGCGGCCCAAGCATGGAATGTGGTTCCTTTCTTACCTGAGAGTTCCCACATGAAAAGGCACGAATTGGCATTTTTAATGCCCAATGTTTTAGCCAAATCGTCGCCATAGCCACTCACAAGGATATTCTGCTTGTTGCTATAGGGGTTTATTTCTGATTCAAGATAGAATGAACTCTTTTCTAATTGGGCTTCGGTTGGGGTATATATCTTTCCGTTATAGAATACTACAAGCTTAGCTTTGATGTCTTCCTTTCCATCGGCAATGGTAGATGCAATGTTCGATAGAATGACGTGTTCGCTATTGTAGCTATCTGGTTTTATGTTGAGATACACCGTGTCGTTGTCGGCTGTAAAGGTGTATTGAGCATGGTGCTTGATGTCGCCAGAGTTGCTTGCAGCAGCAACCATGATGCCGCCTTTTCCACACATATTGTTTAGGCTTTGGTCATAGCTTGTGCAACCATCATGTGGTCCGTTATCGCCACCAAAACTCATGTTGATAACCCATGGTTTGCCTTGGCTTTCGGCATAGTTTTTAATGGCTTTGGCCTGTAGTATGATGGCATCGTCGCTCAGTTCTGACATCATAGGCAAGAATTCTGCACCTGGTGCCACACCGCTATATTTGCTGCCAGAAACCTTGCGGCCAATGGCAATGTTGCTCACGTGGGTGGCGTGGCCTACGTCGTCTGTGCTATCTGAACTCGGCGCTGTTGTGCGCAGACTGCCGTTTTTTATGCTTGCCCCCCAACGTTTTGCACTATTTTTGAATGCGGGGTGCCCAAACTCAAAACCTTGGTCGATAACGCCAACAATAACGCCTGAGCCGTCGTAAGGAGTGTCGAGCGAGGTGCCTTCTTGCGCCTTGGTTGCACCAATGTCTGTGCGAACATCATTCATAAACGTACGGAATTGGCGTGGTTCTTCAATGTAAAGAACATCGTCTTGTTGGGCGAGGGTGGGTATATAGTGTGCGGGCATGCTTGCCACAACCATTTGGTTGGATGCCACTTCAGCCTCGTAGCCAGCTTTCTCTAAAAGGTCTTTTACGCTTTCTGATTGGTTGGGCGTTGTGATTACCTTTACGCGTAGGATGCTGGTAGGTGCTTCAGCTTTGATGCCTTTGGTGCCAAGGCGCTTCACTGTTTGTCCTTGTATAAGTGCATCGAATGAGGCAGACCATTTGCGATGAGTGTCGTACACTTTGATTTCTTGTGCCGAACTTGCTATGGAGCAAAGTGCAAGTGCGCTTATAAAGAGTAGTTTTTTATTCATAAACGAATGTATTTGATGATGAATGATGCTTGTAAGTAGGTATTCAAAATTAATTTATACAATCATGTCCTACATTAATTGATATGCCTTAGCACATTGTTT
>DJEH01000113.1:3770-7255 GCA_002431845.1 Prevotellaceae bacterium UBA5903
ATGCACAAATTCATATCAATTAATTTAGAACACCTACTTAGCAATAGATGCTTTTTATCTGTTTGTTGCAAATTTATAGATTTCTGCGACATAAAGAAAAGACTGGAACGCTTAAAAAGGAAAAACTTTGCGATTAAGCCTATATGATTACGAAAATGCAGAAAAATCGTAGTTGATAGGTATTGTTAATTGCGTGTGTGTGCCGTGATGAGGTGGCGGCACATTGGTTATGCTAAATGTGGCTTTTTGCCGGTTGTATTGGTTAAGAATGTGGAGTGTGCGATTGATAAGTAGCAAACCCGTGCCTGTGTCGCGCTCGGTGCGTTTAGTGCTACCAGGGTTGTAGCCCTGTCCGTTGTCGGTGACGCAGAGTGTTATCATGTTGCCTTGTTGCGTTATGGAAATGTGTATTTTACACTCGCTATTGAGTGTAACAAAAGCATGTTTCAGGGCATTCTCAACAGGTATTTGTATAGACATAGAGGGAATGGGCGAGAGGCTTTCTTCAAGTCCATCGGCAATGTTCCACGTAACGATTGGATAGGGATTTTTGCTATAGTGATAAAGGTCGATGAAGCGCTTTACGAGCGTAATTTCGTTGCGTAGGGGAACGGACACTTTGCTTGATGAAAGCAGATTGCCACGCAACACATCAATGAGCATATCTGTGGGTTCAACCAGTTCGGGATAGCGCTGCAACTTAGGAATAATGGTGCCCAACACGTTAAAAATGTAGTGGGGCGATACGCGGTTACGCACCACGCTCATGCGTAGTTCGGTGATGCGTTCTGTCTGCTTGTTCAGCCTTTTTAGCGCATTGCGGCGATAGAGCGTTATAATTAGCCAAGCACTGAGGATGAGGATGATGATAACGGCAACTGCTGCGATAATGTACTTTTCTTGCCGTGCATTTTGCATTTCATAGTTTGAGAGCACTATTTGTTGATGTAGCAAGGTGGTGTCGCGTTGAAAGCGTTTTCCCAACTCTGCTACATTGTTGCGAGCTTGCAAACTGCTGAGAGTGTCGGCATATTCGTTGGCACGCATCATGCAGTAATAAGCGTCTTTGAAATTGCCCATTCGCTCGGAGTATCGTTGCAAGCGACGATAGTGAAGCATAAGGTAGCGTTGCGAGTTTATCAAGCTCTGATTGATGGGAGCATGCACATATTTGCTAATGTTATGCTCGCGCCCCTCTGCAATAGCAAGGTCGGATAGTAGGCTATTAAAGTAGAATGCATACGAGGCAGGTAGTGTTACCTTGCTTTGTTTAATCATGTTTTGACATTCTGCCAAAAGCATGTGCGCTTGTTGCAAACTATCCTCCATTAAGTAAATTTCAGACATATTGGCCTTGCTATTAAAGTACCAAAAGAGGTTGCTTATTTTATGAGCAAGCGTTGCAGATTTTCTAAACGATTGTAGCGATTTGGCATAATTTTTTTCAAAGTAATAGCAGTTGCCAAGGGTAAAATAGTAGAAAAATTGCGTTTGTTCGGCTTCTTGCGCAATGTGCTTAGCCGCAGCATCAAAAAAGTGGTGAGCCTCTTTATAGTTCTCGAGTTCGGTGTACACTTGCCCTAATCCGCATAGCACAGAGGTGCGGCTGCGAGTTTCGTGCAGCGAGTCGCAAAGGAAGAGAGCATAGCGGTAATAATAGGCGGCAGTAGGTGTGTTGCCTTGCTGAAAGTAGATGTCTGCCAGGTTGATGGTGGTAGATATGAGCGAACTGCTCTTGGGTGGAGTGTTTAAGTAGTTAAACGCTCGTTCGTAGCATTCTTTGCTTTTTTCGGTTTTGCCTTTGGTTGTATAGTTCACTCCCAAGTGGTTCCATAGCAAGCCTGCAACTTCGGGGTGTTGAGGGTTGCGGTTGCACCATTGCAACGTTTGGTTGTAACATTGATGTGCGGCTATAGTATCAGAAAGAAATAAGTTGCATGTGCCTATAAACACTTCGGCTTTGTACCAATTGGCACTATCCGTAACCGTGTGTTGCAATTTTTGGAGATTGCTCTTAACCTTTTGTGGCGCAGTAAATAGCAAGTCGGCATTGGCATAAAGTGTGCTGTCGGCATATTGCCTTTCTGTGTTGTGATGGTGCTCGTTGTTACAAGCAATAAAGGCTGATAAGGGCAACATCCAAAGCAACAAACGGAGTAGGGAAGTGGCAAATGGTTTTGTATACATGGATTGTTTATAGAGCTTATAAATGTTTTTCTACTTACTTTCAAGTTCCTTGATTGTTTGGCGCATTTTGTCTTGACCTAACACAAATACTTGGTTGAGAATGCCAAAGGAGACGTAGTGGGTTTTGCCTTCAAAACTTACTTTGCCAACGCTGCAAATGATGTAATTATTTACGTCAAGCTTTTGGTCTAAAGCCACTTCTACCATTTTTGTGGCAAAAAGTGAACCCAAGAAAGCAAAGCCTTTCTCATCGTCTGATGCCTCTTTGTTGAGGCCTTCTTCAACGATGCCAGACATTGTTGTTTTTATCTTATCTTGGTGTGCTTGCTTGTTGGGGCAGGTAAGAGCAAGCAATAATATTGCAGCAATAGCCACGATGAGGGTAATGATTTTTTTCATGATTAGAATGTTTTAAGTTTGGTAAATATGCGGTATGTGTTGCTTAAAAGTGTTTGTTCTATAACCTCTTTAGGCTGTTCGTAAATCTCTGATAGCTTGTCTATTACCAATGGCAGAAAGCATGGCTCGTTGCGCTTGCCTCTGTGGGGTGTTGGGGCAAGATAAGGTGCATCGGTTTCAATAACAATGCGTGAGAGGGGTACGCTACTACGCAAAACTGAGGGCAATTTCGACTTTTTAAATGTGAGCACGCCACCTATGCCTAACACAAAATTAGGGAAAGTTTGTAACAACTCTTCAGCCTCTTCTTGACTGCCACCAAAGCAGTGGAAAACTCCCGAAAGAACATTTTTTTGTGGCAAAAGAGTGTTTACCAAATCGGTGTGTGCTGCCCTGCTGTGTATCATTAGTGGGAGCGACAGCTGCTCTGCCAATTGTGCTTGAAACCTAAAAGTTTCTATCTGCTCGGTGCGTCGCGATTGGTCCCAATAAAGGTCGATTCCAACTTCGCCCACAGCAATAAAAGGGTTATTAGGTTGTTGCAGCATATTGCTCATTTGCTGAAGCAAGGGCCAAGGGTCGGTGGGTAGTTCTGTAGGGTGGAGGCCCATCATGGGGTAACATACGTTTGGATACTTGCTACACAAATGTAGCATAGGTTTAATCGAAGCCTCGTCAATGTTGGGCAAGAGTAACGATTTTGCCCCCGCCTTTAATGCACGTTCTACCACCTCGTTGCGGTCGGCATTGAACTCTTCGGTATAGATATGGGTATGAGTGTCTATAAACACAACTCTATGGATGTTTAATGGGTGATTCTAAAATATAAGCTTTTTAGAATCACCCTTTTTCTTAATGATAAGTAGGTGTTCAAAATTATTTATATAAATGGACTTTTT
>DJEH01000040.1:0-5018 GCA_002431845.1 Prevotellaceae bacterium UBA5903
GCCCATGATACGCTCGTATCACGGCCGTGATACGCCAATTAAAAACGCACACTGTTATTAGTATAATCGTAAGATTGAAATATCTGAATGCGTATGTAGCTTGTAGCACCTTACAACATACGCTGCAAATCTCTAACAAATTGTTGCATAATGTCAAAAAGTATATAAAACCTTTGGCAATTAAAAGGTCATTTGCTACCTTTGCATAAAATAGGTGACATAACTTCATAACCGAGTTGGCTGCTATAAAGCACGCAATGTCACGCTGTTTTATTGTTTAAATCAAAAAATATGGGATTATTTTCAAAACTATTTAAACATAAGGTTCAAACAAACGAAGCTGGTTGGCGCGTTGGCGGAATGGAAGATTTTATGATGCTCATACGCGTTTACTACCAAGCAGTTATGGCTGCCAATTTGGGAATAAGCAATCTTGCTGCTCTGCCAGACTTGCGTGTGTTTAAACAAACCTTGCATGTAACCACCGTAAATAATAAGTTGGGATTGGGCGAGAAAAACAAGTGCCGCAAAATGTTGATGGAGATTTATGGTATTGAGGACTTCTTTTTTAAAGAGATAGACCAAAGCATCAAGCGCCATTGCCGCAATGTGAATGAGGTAAGAAATTATCTTTTCCTTTTCCAAGGCTTTTCGCAAGAATTGATGATGTTGATGGGCAACATTATGAAGTGGAAATTCCGCATTCCCTCAATGTTTCAGCAGGCACTTCGCAACCTTACAGCTAAGGCCGTAAACGATGTTCTAACCAAAAATACATGGAAAGACGAGGGAGTACGCAAGGCTTGCTTATCGGTTCGCCACTACCAACAACAATTGGGTTATAGTGCCGAATGGATGACAACTTACGTATATAATGTGGTGATTTTGGCAAAAAAAGAGCCCAAACCCAGCGATAAGGAAAAAGACGAAAAGTAAGACGTACGGAGATTTGCTCTAAAGTGAGGTAGTTGCAGCCGTTGATGCTGATAAGAGGAACATGCAACAAATGTTTATGATTTATGCAAAAACAATAGTAAACCAAACTCGTTGCTACCCCAATAGCCTATGCTCAAACAAAAAAGTAAGCATGTGAGCATCAACACATAGCATGTAGCTATGAAGTTTCTTAACCTTATGGGTGACGAAAACACTCAAGGCAAGTCACTTATTTCAATAGTTATAGAATTGACAAACGAACAAGAAATAAATCTGCATAATTTTGAAGCTCGCGTACGCCAACTAATGATGGCTTATGCAGAAGAGAAGCAGAAAAATGCAGCCCTTCAAGAGCAATTAGACGCGTGTCAGCAGCAATTAGCTGATGCGCAGTCTTCTGTTGATCGTTTGAAACAAGAATATAGCACGCTTAAAATGGCGCGAATGATTGAGGTGAGTGGGGACGATGTTAAAAATTCGCGTATGCGTTTGGCACATCTTATCAGAGAAGTGGACAAGTGTATAGCATTATTAGACGTTTGATAATAAAGCAATAATAGGGATATGCCTAACTAAGGTGTATACCGCAATTTGCATAGCTGCACAATGCGGCACAGACAGAGTGCTATTGTAGATACGCTGACTTTTACTTTCGACTGAAAAACACGTGAGCAACCTTTGAGTGTGTGCGTCTTGATTCAAACAATACAAAACGTATTCAATGAATAACACTATGGAGGATAAAAAAGATAAACTTGTTATTCAATTGCTGATTGGTAAACAAGTGTTTCCTATTACCATACGACGCGATCAAGAAGAAATTTATCGCAAGGCGTCAAAGATGATTACCGACAAACTGGGACGCTACGAGCAGTCGTACCCTAACTTAAGTTACGAGAGATACACCTCGGTAGCCTTGCTTGATTTTGCTGTACAAGTAATTCAGCTGCAGCAGCAAAAAGACTTATCGCCTTATGAGACGATTGTAAATCGTTTGAATAAAGAGCTCGAAACTATTTTGGCAGATAATAGCGCAAAAAACTGATTTTAAACTAATTAGGACACTTAATAAAATTCAAAATATAAAATAATAAACATGTTAGCGACATTACTACTTTTGATAGGCTTGATAGTTGGTGGTGGCGTAGGATATAGTTTCTTTCGTTATGTACTTAAGAAGAAATACTTACGTATGATAGACAATGCCAACCGTGAAGCTGATGTTATAAAAGAAAAGAAACTTCTTGAGGTTAAAGAGAAATTCTTAAATAAAAAGGCAGAACTCGAAAAAGAGGTGCAACAACGCAATCAACGCATCTTGCAGGTTGAAAACAAACTTAAACAACGCGAGTTGGGACTAAATCAACGTCAGGAAGATTTGGGGCGCAAAAAGCAAGAACTCGACAATGCTCACAACCGCTTGAACAACCAGCAACAAGCTCTTAATAAAAAAGAAGAAGAACTTGAAAAACTGCAATTAAAAGAGCGCGAAAAGCTTGAGGAGTTGAGTGGATTGTCGGCAGAAGAGGCTAAAAAACGTCTCGTTGATTCGCTAAAAGACGAGGCACGAAGCAATGCGCAGAGTTACATCAACGACATTATGGACGATGCTAAACTCACAGCCAACAAAGAGGCAAAACGCATTGTTATCCAAACAATCCAACGTGTGGCTACTGAAACTGCTATTGAGAATAGCGTAACTGTGTTCCATATTGACAACGACGAGGTAAAAGGCCGTATCATAGGTCGTGAAGGCCGCAACATACGTGCACTCGAGGCTGCTACTGGAGTAGAAATCGTGGTAGACGATACACCCGAGGCAATTGTTATTAGTGCTTTCGACCCCGTTCGTCGTGAGATATGCCGTTTGGCTTTGCACCAACTGATAGCAGACGGACGTATTCACCCAGCACGTATCGAAGAGGTGGTTGCTAAGGTTAAAAAGCAAGTTGAAGACGAGGTTATTGAAACCGGTAAACGTACTGCTATTGACTTGGGTATACATGGTTTGCACCCCGAACTTGTGCGCATCATTGGTAAGATGAAATATCGTTCGTCGTACGGACAAAACCTCTTGCAACATGCACGCGAAACCGCAAATCTTTGTGCTGTAATGGCTGCCGAATTAGGACTTAATCCTAAAAAAGCAAAACGTGCAGGTTTGCTTCATGATATAGGCAAAGTGCCCGATGAAGAGAGCGAATTACCACACGCACTCTATGGTGCAAAGCTTGCCGAGAAGTATAAAGAAAAGCCCGAAATTGTAAATGCAATCGGTGCTCACCACGACGAAATGGAGATGACCACCTTGTTGGCTCCTATTGTTCAAGTGTGCGATGCCATAAGCGGAGCACGCCCTGGTGCACGTCGTGAAATTGTTGAAGCCTACATCAAACGTTTGAACGACCTTGAACAAATAGCTTCGAGCTACGATGGTGTTACAAAAACGTATGCCATTCAAGCTGGTCGCGAATTGCGCGTAATTGTTGGCGCAGACAAGATTGACGATAAGCAAATTGAAACTTTAAGTTCAGACATTGCACGTCGTATTCAAGACGAAATGACTTACCCTGGACAAGTGAAAATCACCGTAATACGTGAAACGCGTTCGGTAAGTTACGCTAAATAAAACATCGCTTTTTAATAAAAAATAGTGCAATTGCATGATTTTGCATCAACACTCCTTAAGCTGAGAGAGATGATGTTTATTTATGCTATTGCACTATTTTTCTTTCATCCTAATATTTGCTTTTTATAAAGATGAAAACATCCAAACACAGTCCTTGGACATGGATACCAACTTTATATACCGCCGAGGGTATTCCTTATGTTATCGTAATGTCTGTTGCAACGGTTATGTACGAACGTATGGGGCTTACAAATGCACAGATAGCACTTTATACCTCATGGCTTTATCTTCCGTGGGTAATTAAGCCTTTTTGGAGTCCTGTGGTTGATTTGCTCCGAACCAAACGATGGTGGATAGTCGTTATGCAACTATTTATAGGTGCAGCCTTAGGCGGCTTGGCCTTTAGCATGCAGTTGCCCTCGTTCTTACAATGCTCCTTGTGTATGTTATGGCTAATGGCTTTTAGCAGTGCAACACACGATATTGCAGCCGATGGCTTTTATATGTTAGCACTCACACCGCAAGAACAAGCTTTCTTTGTGGGCATACGTTCCACCTTTTACCGCATAGCCAGCATAGTGGGGCAGGGACTGCTCATTATGTTTGCAGGCGTATTAGAGTCGCGCTTCAGGCCGTCGCAAGCGTGGAGTATAACTTTTGCTATAACGGCAGTTGTATTCCTACTATTGTTTTTGTATCATGCCAAAATGCTACCGCAAACAAAGAACGATTGTGCTCATAATCAAGTGGATTGGCATAGCGTGACAGCAGAATTTTTAGACACCTTTGTTAGTTTCTTCCGAAAGCCTCAAATAGCCATAGCTCTATCCTTTATTCTCTTGTATCGATTGCCCGAGGCTTTGTTGGTTAAGATAGCTCCGCTCTTCATGCTCGACAACCCTACTAAGGGGGGATTGGCCTTAACCACTGGCGAATTGGGTTTGGTGCAGGGCACAGTTGGCGTAATAGGCCTTACTTTAGGGGGCATCATTGGTGGTATTGCAGCAGAGCATGGTGGACTGAAGCGCTGGTTATGGCCCATGGTACTGAGCATCACATTGCCCGATGCTGTATACATTGTTTTAGCATACTTTCAACCCGAAACGCTCTTTTGGATAAATGCTTGTGTGTTTGTAGAACAATTTGGCTATGGCTTTGGTTTTACTGCTTACATGCTTTATCTTATATATTTTTCGCGCGGTGAATCCTCTACAGCACACTATGCCTTTTGCACAGGTTTCATGGCTTTAGGCATGATGTTACCAGGCATGATTGCAGGCTATTTGCAAGAGCTGGTGGGCTATCTTAATTTCTTTATTATAGCCATGACTTTATGTCTTATAACGTTTGTTGTTGCAAGCCTTATAAAGATTGACAAAGACTTTGATGCCGATGAAACAGATTATGATGATGCTGAAGACGACGTTATTTTATAATAAGTAGGTATTCAAAA
>DJEH01000040.1:5180-6054 GCA_002431845.1 Prevotellaceae bacterium UBA5903
ATTCATATCAATTAATTTTGAACACCTACTTAACAAGTGATACTTTTGATTATATGCAAGATGCATTTGCAACAAATATACTCAAATGAACTGGCAAATCCATTAAAACGAGTTATGCAATATGTTAATCTCGTTTTAATGGATTTGTTGTATTTTCTTTTTTCGCCTTCTAAAGCGTATAGGCTTTATGGTTAATAAAAAAAACGAGAAAGGCATATCACCTTTCTCGTTTATGCAAAACTTATGGAAAGTTTTATTTTGCTTTTTCTACGATAGCTTTGAAAGCTTGTGGATTATTAACAGCGAGGTCTGCAAGCACCTTACGGTTGATTTCGATACCAGCCTTGTGAAGTCCACCCATCAATTGTGAGTAAGAAAGACCTTCAAGACGAGCTGCTGCATTGATACGTTGAATCCACAATGCGCGGAAGTTGCGCTTCTTGTTACGACGATCGCGGAATGCATAAGTTAGACCCTTTTCCCATGTGTTTTTGGCAACGGTCCAAACGTTTTTGCGTGCACCATAATAACCGCGAGTGAGTTTTAGAATTCTCTTACGCTTAGCTCTTGAAGCTACGTGATTTACTGATCTTGGCATTTTGTTTTTACATTTTGGAAGTTAGCGTCGGCTATTTTGTATTGTTTAAGTAGTCGATCTTTGAAGCTAAACATCCGGTTAGACTTTAATGTGAAAGATTAAAATGTTTCTTGCTGTTGCTACAGCTAACACATTTCTACAAAGAAAGTGTGATTAACGGAGGCAAAGGAGTTCGCGAACTTGACGAAGGTTTGCACCATCAACGATAGCTACGTGGTCAAGGTTACGCTTTTGCTTCTTAGTCTTCTTTGTAAGAATGTGACTGTGGTAAGCGTG
>DJEH01000051.1 GCA_002431845.1 Prevotellaceae bacterium UBA5903
ATCAATTAATGTAGAATATGATTATATAAATTAATTTTGAATACCTACTTAACGTTTGGTAAACCAACCTACGTATGCCACACCGATAGAGAACTCGTTTTCGCTATTATATTTGCCTTTGCCAAACATTTTGCTTGTGCCGATTTGACGGGTTGAATAGTCGGCTTTTATCACAAGATTGGGCAATGCATACCAGTTTACACCAGCTGTCCATTTGCGCACTTCGCAGCGACGATCTTCAATGTAAAGGCCTTCGCATTGCTTCTGTGAATTGTAATAGTCGTAACGGGCAAAGGGATAGAGCACAGGGCAATTAGTGCCACGGAAGATGCCAGCAAGGTTGAGTCCCACCTCTGCACCATAGCTCACTGCCTTATGTGCAACGGGTACTACACGTGTATAGGGCGACTGATTAGAGAGTTTAGTATTGACCGAGCTAACGCGATCGGCGTTAGTCAAGCTACCCCACATAAAGTTGGCGCGAGCCGTAACCACAGAGTTTTTGTATTGTGCATCGGCAGTATAGATGCGCACGGGGGCGCGGAAACTGTATTCGACTAACTTATCAGAGTTGGCTGCTGTATTGGCGCAATAGTAGAACGAAGCACCTACGCGCAAGCCAGGCACACCATTGTAATTGAGACGGAAAGTGTAGGCTGGCGATGTAAAGTTGTCTTCTTCAAAAATGCCTTGTTTGCCACCCTGCACCCAGTTATTGCGGTCGAAGCCACACGCATTTAGGCCTGCTGAAACAATTGCTTGGTAATCAAAGTTGGCATAGCCACTACCAAATGAGCCGAATAGTTCAAGACCATTTTCGTGCCATGTTGAGGGGATGATGGTTGTTTCGCCCTCTGGACGCGTTGTGCCAAAAAAGTTGATAGGCTCGTGGTGTTCGTTGGTCAAACCAATAGGAAGAATAAGATGACCTGCACGAATGTTCAACCAATCAAATGCTTTATAAGTGATGTGAAATTGCTCGAGTGCCACTTCACCGCCTTTTTCAACCTCGGTTTCGTACTCGCCGTTTTCAGAGTTTTCAATTTCGTAAGCCGTACCTACACCGCCCGATTCAAACTCTATTTCGGTGCCAAGAGTCCATCTTGGCGAGAATTTGTAGTCAAGTGCAAACACAAATCGTGGGATAGATATGGTGTTGCGGTGGTCTTTTTTATTGCCCGTACTACTACCGCGAAAACGGTTAATTCCATAGTCTTTAAAGGCTGCAACCATTTCGCCATAACCGCCAAAACGGAATTTTTTGTAGTCTTCGTCTTGACTTACTTGCTTTAGTTTAGAGCTATGGTTTTGTGAAGCAATGGTTTTTACCACATTTACGCTGTCGCTCTTTGCCTCCGTGTTTACGTCGGTGGCATTAGCAGTTTGCGCAACTGCGAGTGCGCTCAATGCGAGTAGTGTAATTTTAGATTTCATTCTTTATTCTATATTTAAATCTTAAGTTTGAGCTATTGGTTGGTGGTTATAAAGAGAATATAAAACAAGGTGCGGACAACTTGATTGTGATGCGTGTGAATAAAGAATGAATGAGTGCAAGGTGTGAGCATCTGGCAGCTGGTCCGATTATAATGCTCTTAGCCCCCTAACGAAAACGAAATGCGATGAGACTGTTAGAATCATTTTCTTTTATTTATCGGCATGTTGTCCAATCTTTGCCTGTGTTCACTTCGATGCCGTCATCCGCAACCTTGTATGGTGTAGTGCAGAACCGCAATACTGCTAAATGCAATTGTTAGCAGTAGTGGTTTGCTTTTTGCTTTTGCGCTTCTGCTTTTGCTTTTTAGTTTTGTCTTTTTTCTTCTTAACAGGGGTTTCAACGGGGGTGGCAGTTGAAATACCATCTACCTCGGTAGGAGCCATTCGCCCTGTAGTGGCAGTAGTGGGCAACACTATAAAAAAGGTTAATAGCGCCACACCTGCTACAACTTTGAGTGTTGAAATATTCATAAAACTCTTATTGTTATTTTTCGAGTGCAAAGTTACGAGCGTTCTGAAAGTTTAACAATCACTTACTTTTAGCAAAAAAAAACAAGAATAGGTAAATAATTTTTACCATTACTAACCATTGCAAATTTAAAATACCCACTATTGGGTAGCAGTAATGTCCCTAAAAAGACATATTTTTGCAGATGAAAAATATAGATAACATATACTATGTTATTCTTCTCTGTATATTGGTAATCACACAAAAAGCGACATGCATTGAGGAGATATGTTATTTCGTATGATACTTAACAAAACTAAAGAATGGTATACAACAGTTCTTATAGCTATAAGGAAACAGACCACATGTGCGATGTTATTTGCGACAAACCTTCTTTGCTGCAAATGTTGTCGCGTTTTGGCATACCACTTGGCGTTGGCGACCAAACTGTTAAACAAGTATGCGAGGCCCACGATGTAGATACTTTCACCTTTCTTTCTGTTGCCAACTTTATTCGCCGTGGGGCACGCGGTGCAGCCGATAGTATAGACCAAGTGTCGGTAAAATGCTTGACAGACTATCTTAAGCGAGCTCACTCTTATTTCTTAGACTTTCAACTGCCCAATATTCGTCGCAAACTGCTTGAGGCCCTCGACTGTTCACAAACGGGCGAAGTGTCATACCTTATACTAAAATTTTACGATGACTACATGGCTGAAGTGCGCAAGCACATGCAGCACGAAAACCGCAAGGTGTTTGGCTATGTTGAGCAACTCATGCAGGGACGACGCACGGGCGATTACAGCATATCGCAATTTGCACGTGGGCACAACAGCATCGACATCAAACTACAAGAGCTTAAAAACATCATTATCAAGTACTACGCTCCCACCGAGCAGGCCGAGTTGTTGAACAATGTGCTCTACGACATATTTACGTGCGAGGCCGACCTTCGTGTACACTGCCAGGTAGAGGACGATATTTTTGTTCCTGCCGTCAAGATACTTGAAGAGCAAGTTGGTGCGCAAGAAGGCACGACTTCTGCTGCCGAAGAGGAGAAGCGCACCGAGGACGCACTATCAGATCGTGAACGCGAAATTGTGCACTGCGTGGTGTGCGGCATGTCAAACAAACAGATTGCCGAAAAGCTTTTCATATCGCTCAACACCGTGCTTACGCACCGTAAAAACATTGCGCGTAAGCTCAACATACACTCTGTTGCAGGCTTAACTATTTATGCCATTGTTAATAAGATTGTAAACATTGACGAATTGCAGCAAAAAGCGGATTGAGTTTTAGTATAAATCCGTTATTATGTAGGTGTTCAAAATTAAGGGTGGTCCTATAAACTCTGCTTTAGATTATAATCTATTCTAAAACAGAACTTATAGAACCACCCTTAACACATATTTTAATATTAAACAATGCAAGGAGAAAATAAAAACCCATTGTAATCCATAAAAAGCATTTGCTAAGAGATTGCTAAGAGATAGTAGTTTTAAAACACTTTAATCCTTGCACATACACTCCCTGATAAATAGGTGCTCAAAATTATATAAACTAATTTTGAATACCTACTTATACATTAATCATTATCTTTGCATCGTGAATAAAGAATAAAAATGAATGATGCAATGAACTCTACTAAAACCTTAGACGAAAAGAAACGCGCACATGCCATATACCGTGTTACGCTGGGCGGAAGCGTAGTAAACTTTCTGCTTCTACTATTTAAATTTGCTGCTGGCATAATAGGGGGCAGTGCTGCCATGATAGCCGATGCAGTGCATTCACTATCCGACTTTATAACCGATGTCATTGTTGTATTGTTTGTGCGCA
Source organism: Prevotellaceae bacterium UBA5903 (assembly GCA_002431845.1). Taxonomy (GTDB): domain Bacteria; phylum Bacteroidota; class Bacteroidia; order Bacteroidales; family Bacteroidaceae; genus Alloprevotella. The sequence goes on from DJEH01000051.1 coordinate 3,782, forward strand.
TATCGGGCAAACCTTGCGACCAAGACCACGACTTTGGGCATGGTAAATACGAAACGCTTGCTACCACCTTTATAGGCATTATGTTGGGCATTGTGGGCATAGGCATATTGTGGTCGGGAGCCGAAAAAATCATTAGCGTATGCCGCGGTCAGGTGCTCGAAGAGCCGGGCATGATAGCCCTTATTGCCGCATTGCTATCTATCGTGGCCAAAGAGGTGCTATATCAATGGACAGCCCGTGTGGGCCGACAAGTTAGCTCGCCCGCAGTAGTGGCTAATGCTTGGCACCACCGTAGCGATGCCCTATCGAGCATTGGCACCGCCATAGGCATTGGAGGCGCCATAGTGCTCGGACCTCAGTGGCGAGTGCTCGACCCCGTGGCAGCAGTTGTTGTGAGTGTGTTTATCATACGTGTGGCATTCAAACTGTTTATGCCAAGCATTGAAGAGTTGCTCGAAAAGTCATTGCCTGCCGAAGATGAGCAAAACATTATGAACGCAATACTCAAAGAACCAGGCGTGTCGGCCCCTCACAACCTACGCACCCGCCGCATAGGTAACAATTGTGCCATTGATGTACATATACGCATGGATGGAAACACACCACTGAGCATTGCGCACCAAGCCACTCGCAACATTGAGAGGCGACTACGCAAACACTTTGGCAGCCACGTGTTTATCAACATACACGTGGAGCCACTGCAATAAACTACAAAGAGGATAAAATTGCCACTTATGCACAATTTTATCCTCTTTATTGTTTAGCACATTATTAGCCACTTTTATGGTAGCAAGCATGGTATCAGCACTCGTCTTCTTCGGCCTCCATAATGCTTGCAGCAAGGCAGTCGCCCGTGTGAACTATCATCACCAAGGGGTAAAGCGTGTGGGCTGTGTCGTAGTTGCGTTGGTCTTCGTAAGAGTTCATGTTCAAACCCCAAGGCCCCATGTGCCAACGTATGGCAAGCATCTCGGCATCGGTGAGTTCAAGGCCCGAGCAGAGCAACAAAATAACAGACTTTTCGCCATGTCCCATCGGAAAATTCTTGTAGCTCACATTATAGCCAGGCACGTCCTCCCACACGCCAAGAGCGTTTTTTTTGCGTTTCATTGTGGGCTGATAAATGTCGGTTTTGCACACATCGTGGAGCAAGCTGGCAATAACTACACTCTCGCGTGGTACCTGCTTTTCAACCGTTGGCTCAAGCTGTTTCATGCCCTCCCACACCTTAAGTGCCGCCTTACAGGTGTTGAGCGAGTGGAGCAACAATCCGCCTTTCACATTGAGGTGATGACCAGCCGAAGCAGGTGCTTCAAAAAATCCCCATTCCTCAAGGTCGCTTATCACATCGTCCATGCCCTCGCGATTGCAGCCCTTAAGCATATCTATAAACTCTTGTTTGTAACTTGTAATGTCTATTTCCATATCTAAATTTCGTTTTTGCTATACTGACTTATGCAAAGGTAAAAATAAATATGAACACCTACTTGAAAAACCTTTGCATACTCGCCGTTTTTTATCTAAATTTGCACACTATAAATAGTAACATCACAAATCCCTACTACAATATGATTCAGTTTTTTACAACTCCGCAAAAGAGTGTGATTGCCACACAAGTGGACCACAAACTCTCTGAAGCCGAAGTGAAAGAACTTTGCTGGCTCTATGGCGAAGCTACGCCCGTAAACGACAGCGAAATAAGCGGTTGGTTTGTTGGACCACGCCGCGAAATGATTACACCTTGGAGCACAAATGCCGTTGAGATTACACAGAATATGAATCTCCACGGCATTTTGCGTATTGAGGAATACTTCCCAGTGAAGGACGAAAACGCTGAGCACGACCCTATGTTGCAGCGTATGTACAACGGCTTGAACCAAGACATCTTTACCGTAAACATCAAGCCCGCTCCTATTGAATATATCACAGACCTCGAAACCTACAACGAGAAAGAAGGCTTGGCCCTATCACCTGCCGAAATAGAATATCTACACGGTGTGGAGAAGCAACTGAATCGCCAACTTACCGACTCCGAAGTATTTGGTTTTGCACAGATTAACTCCGAACACTGCCGCCACAAAATATTTGGTGGTTCGTTTGTTATCGACGGCAAAGAAATGCCCTCATCGCTCTTTGCCATGATTAAGAAAACCACAAAAGAGAACCCTCATAAAATCATATCGGCATATAAAGACAATGTGGCATTTGCCCAAGGACCAGTTGTAGAACAGTTTGCACCTGCCGACCATTCTACAAGCGATTGGTTCAAGATTAAGGACATTGAGAGTGTTATCTCTATCAAAGCCGAAACCCACAACTTCCCTACAACTGTAGAGCCTTTTAATGGTGCATCAACTGGTACAGGTGGTGAGATACGCGACCGTATGGGCGGTGGTGTAGGCTCGTGGCCTATTGCTGGTACTGCAGTGTATATGACGGCTTACCCTCGCCTTGATGGTGGCCGCGAATGGGAAGACATCTTGCCCGTGCGCAAATGGCTATACCAAACACCAGAGCAAATATTGATTAAAGCATCTAATGGTGCAAGCGACTTTGGCAACAAGTTTGGCCAACCCCTAATCGCAGGTTCGGTATTGACCTTTGAACACCAAGAAAATGGCGAAAAATATGGCTACGACAAGGTAATTATGCTTGCAGGTGGTGTGGGTTATGGCACCAAACGCGACTGCTTAAAAGGCACTCCTGAAAAGGGTAACAAGGTGGTTGTTGTAGGTGGCGATAACTATCGCATTGGCCTTGGCGGTGGCTCGGTCAGCTCGGTTGATACGGGCCGATACAGCAGCGGCATTGAGCTGAACGCTGTGCAACGCGCCAACCCCGAAATGCAAAAGCGTGCCAACAACCTTGTACGTGCATTGTGCGAAGAGGACGTTAATCCAGTGGTTTCTATCCACGACCACGGCTCAGCAGGCCACGTAAACTGCTTGTCGGAACTTGTTGAAGACTGCGGTGGACAGATAGACATGACGAAGCTGCCTATTGGCGACCCAACCCTATCGGCCAAGGAAATCATTGCCAACGAGAGCCAAGAGCGCATGGGATTGCTCATTCAAGAAGAACACCTTGAGCACGTTCGCAAGATTGCCGAACGCGAACGCGCCCCAATGTACGTGGTAGGCGAAACTACAGGCGATGCTCACTTCTCGTTTGTACAAGGTGATGGCAAGCGCCCGTTCGACCTCGATGTGGCACAGATGTTTGGTCATTCGCCTAAAACAGTAATGGTAGACGAAACCGTTGAACGCAAATATAAAAACGTTAGTTACGACGTTAAGAACCTTGATAGCTACATCAATCGTGTGCTACAACTTGAGGCTGTAGCTTGTAAGGATTGGCTCACCAATAAGGTAGACCGCTCAGTAACGGGCAAAGTGGCACACCAACAAACACAGGGCGAACTGCAATTGCCTTTGTCGGACTGCGGTGTTGTAGCTCTTGACTATCGCGGTGTTAAAGGCATTGCAACCGCTATTGGCCATGCTCCACAAGCTGGATTGGCCAACCCTGCAGCAGGTTCAGTGCTCTCAGTTGCCGAGTCGCTTACCAACATCGTTTGGGCTCCGCTGAGCGAAGGACTCGATAGTGTGTCGCTCTCAGCCAATTGGATGTGGCCTTGTCGCTCGCAAAAGGGCGAAGATGCACGCCTTTATGAGGGTGTTGAAGCCTTAAGCGACTTCTGCTGCGCACTTGAGATTAACGTGCCTACAGGCAAAGATTCGCTATCACTCTCACAACAATACCCCAATGGCGAAAAGATTATATCACCGGGAACAGTGATTGTTAGTGCTGGTGGCGAGGTGAGCAACATACGCAAGGTGGTATCTCCAGTGATGGTAAACAACGAAAAATCTACCTTCTACCACATTGACTTCTCGTTTGACGAGCTGCATCTTGGTGGTTCAGCTTTTGCTCAGAGCCAAGGCTATGTGGGTAGCGACGTGCCAACAGTTAAGAACCCCGACTACTTCCGCTCTGCTTTCAACGCTATACAAGCACTCGTTGATAAAGGCCTCATCCTTGCAGGCCACGACATCTCAGCAGGTGGTCTTATCACCACATTGCTCGAAATGACCTTTGCCAATACCGAAGGTGGTATGGACATCTGCCTTGACAAGTTTAAGACAGACGACCTCGTTAAGGTGCTCTTTGCCGAGAACCCTGGCGTAGTGGTACAGATTGCCGATAAGAACAAAAAAGCATTTAAGGAACTGCTTGACGAGGCTGGTGTGGCTTACGTAAAACTGGGCAAGCCCGCTGAAGAACGCCAAATTATGGTAACTCTTCACGACGCTACTTACCAATTTGGTATTGACTATCTGCGCGACATTTGGTACGAAACATCATACCTGCTCGACACCAAACAGAGCATGAACGGATGTGCCAAGAAACGCTACGAGAACTACAAGCAACAACCTCTTGAATACCACATCCATCCCGAATTTACAGGCAAATTTAGTCAGTTTGGCATCAGTCCTGAACGTCGCACCGCATCTGGTATTAAGGCTGCAATTATCCGCGAAAAGGGTACTAACGGCGAGCGCGAAATGGCTTATGCACTCTACTTGGCTGGCTTCGACGTGAAAGATGTGATGATGACCGACCTTATCAGCGGCAGAGAAACACTCGACGAGGTGAACATGATTGTGTTCTGTGGTGGTTTTTCAAACTCTGACGTATTAGGTTCGGCAAAGGGTTGGGCAGGTGCATTCCTCTACAATCCGAAGGCTAAAGAGGCGCTCGACCGCTTCTATGCACGCAAAGACACCTTGTCGTTGGGTGTTTGCAATGGTTGCCAATTGATGGTTGAACTCAACCTTATCAACCCCGACCACAAGAAGCGTGCACACATGTTGCACAACGACTCTCATAAGTTTGAGAGTGCCTTCCTTGGTGTTACCGTTCCAACAAACCGCAGCGTAATGTTTGGCTCACTCTCAGGAGATCAACTTGGCATTTGGGTGGCTCACGGCGAAGGAAAGTTCTCTCTTCCTTATCCTGAAGACGATTACAACGTGGTATTGAAATATACTTACGATGAATATCCAGGCAACCCTAATGGCTCATCATATAGCGTAGCTGGTATTGCAAGTGCCGACGGCAGACACCTTGCTATGATGCCTCACTTGGAACGTGCATTCTTCCCTTGGCAAAACGCATACTACCCTGCTGACCGCTTAGCAGACGACATCACACCATGGATGGAAGCCTTTGTTAATGCTCGTAAGTGGGTTGAAGAGCACACCAAGTAATAAAGTTTACTTGATTATAAAACGGTATTGAAATAATGGTTGCACCCTTCTGCATTGATGGGTGCAACCATTATTTTTATTGTATAATAAACATTTGATGCTCCTAATATTTAATTTTCTATAAAATACTTACACATTGCTTGCATGTTTCATATAAAAGCGCCTACTTTGTGTGCAAATACAAGTTCTATCAACTATATAAACAAAAATATTATGGAATCATTTAACGACGTTATCTCTACCGATGTCATTGTATTGGTAGATTTCTATGCCACATGGTGCCAACCATGCAAGATGATGCATCCCATATTGGAACAAGTGAAAGAACATCTTGGCAATCGTATACGCATCATCAAAATAGACGTAGACAAACAGCAACAGATTGCAGCTGAATATGGCATACAAGCCGTACCAACGCTTATGCTTTTCCGCCAAGGCAAAATGCTATGGCGCACAAGTGGCGCTATGCAGAAAACAGATTTGCTCACGGCTATCGATCCATTTTTAAGATGAAGATATTTATAGGATAGTAAGTAGGTATTCAAAATTAAT
>DJEH01000123.1 GCA_002431845.1 Prevotellaceae bacterium UBA5903
GGCAATCGGTATTCGGGGATACCATACATCAACACACCACCGGGCTCGGGCTGTCCTTCAAAGATGGTTACCTGGAAACCCTGGCGTGCTAAGTCGCCAGCAACGGTGAGTCCGGCAGGACCAGAGCCAATAACTGCTACCTTGCCACGTGTTTTTTCGGCAATACGCTCGTGGGTTAGGTTCATATCGGCATCAAATTGTGCTATAAAGCTCTCAAGTTTGCCCACACGAACAGGCTTACCCTTTTTGCCCAAAACGCAGTTGCCTTCGCACTGCTTTTCGTGTGGACAGACTCTGCCACAAATGGCTGGCAAGTTGGTTTTTTCGTGGAGTATAGCCATAGCTTCGCCCATATTTCCCTTTGACAACTCATGGATAAAATCGGGTATATTGTTGCTAATAGGACAAGCTTTTTTGCATTGTGGCACCTTGCAGTGAAGGCAACGCTTGGCCTCATCAATGGCTTGACGCGTGGTGTACATTTGGTTTACCTCCTCAAAATGAGCTAATTGTGCCTCGGCCACTTCGGGGGCTGTATGTACGGGAGTATCGAACAATGCTTTCTCAGTAAAAGTTTGGTCGAATATTTTAGAATTGCTATTATTGTCTGTCATGTTCAAGTGTGTGTGTTGCGTGCTTTGTCTTTAAAATGGATAATATCTTATGGGTGATTCTACAATATCTGCTGCAATGGGATTGTGCTGCAGATGTTATAGAACCACCCATAACCTACTAATGCATGAGGATGGATGCTGAATTATTTGATAGCATCTATCACCTGCTCTATGCTAAGCGATTGCTGTTCGCCCGTTTCCATGTTCTTTAGAGCTACCTTGCCCTCGCTCATTTCGTTTTCGCCTACGAGTGCAACAAAGGGCACCTTGTGGGCATTGGCATAACTCATTTGCTTTTTCATTTTCACTGAGTCGGGATACACCTCGGCTGAGATGCCCGCCTTGCGAATAGCTGCTGCCAAACGCAAGCAATATGTAGCCTCTTTTTCGCCAAAGTTGATGAACAAGATACGTGCACCCGAGTTGGTTTCGGCAGGATACAAATCGAGCTGAGTAAGCACATCGTAGATACGGTCAGCACCAAACGATATGCCCACACCACTTAACCCTGGCAAACCAAAGATGCCTGTTAGATTGTCGTAGCGCCCACCACCAGTAATTGAACCTATCTGCACATCAAGAGCTTTTACCTCAAATATGCAACCTGTATAGTAGTTGAGTCCACGGGCAAGAGTAAGGTCGAGTTCTATTTCGTTGCGCAACTCACTTGCTTTGAGAGCTTCGAGCACAAAGGCTACCTCTTCAATACCCTTTAAGCCCGTTTCGCTCTGTGCAAGCACTTGACGCATGGTTTCGAGTTTCTGCTCATTAGTGCCAGCAAGCGAAATAATGGGTTGGAGTTTCTCTATAGCCTCGTCCGATAATCCTACAGCACGCAACTCCTCATTTACCTTGTCAAGACCTATTTTATCGAGTTTATCAATAGCTACAGTGATATCTACAATTTTGTCGGCAGCACCAATAATCTCGGCTATGCCACTAAGGATTTTGCGGTTATTAATTTTGATACAAACACGTATGCCAAAACGGCTAAACACCTCATCAACAATCTGCATAAGCTCTACCTCGTTGAGCAAAGAGTTAGAACCTACTACATCGGCATCGCACTGATAGAACTCGCGATAACGGCCTTTTTGCGGACGGTCGGCACGCCATACGGGTTGAATTTGATAACGCTTGAATGGCATTTGCAACTCGTCTCTGTGCTGTACTACATAGCGTGCAAAGGGCACAGTAAGATCGTAGCGCAAGCCTTTCTCGCAGAAGCGCGCTGCAAGTTGTGCAGACGATTTTTCGGCATACTCCTCTGCCGATACCTCACCGCGGAAGTTACCAGAATTGAGTATTTTAAATAGCAATTTATCGCCTTCTTCGCCATACTTACCCATCAACGTTGATAGGTTCTCCATGGCTGGTGTTTCGATTTGTCGAAAGCCATAAAGGGCGTACACCTCGCGTATGGTGTTGAAAATATAGTTGCGACGTGCCATTTCTACGGCACCAAAGTCGCGCGTTCCTTTGGGTATACTTGGTTTTTGAGCCATTATCTGATTTGTTTTTGTTGTTTCTTTCTTTACTTTCTGTAAAGGCAAAAGCCTCTTACAGATGTATGTTTCTTTACGTGCAAAGGTAGTAATTTATAACGGAACACTTCATATAAATTGCAGATTTGGTTGAGCCACTCACGTTTAGCTCCTTACAGAGTTCATTGCAACGAAGTTGTTCTCATCTGCAGAAGTTTTTCGACGCCTCGTCTTACGGAATGCAGACCAAACTGCGAGGGACGTATTTCTGATAGATTGAGCCACATACATCTAGCTGCATCATCGGCTGCCGAAATTGCTGTTTCGTCCTTTATCGTGCACAAGAAAAAAGCATCAGCCGTATGTACGATATGATTGGAATAATTGTAATCGTTTGCCTCTGAAAAGAGGAAACGAAAAGAAATCACTTCAGCATTAATCTCTTCTTTCACCTCTCTAAAGAGTCCTTCGGTTATGCTCTCACCGGGGTCTACAAAGCCCCCAGGAAGGTCGAGAGTGCCCTTGGCGGGCTCTTTTTTTCGCTCTATACACAATAGTTGCCCACGACCATTAAGAATAATGGCAACAGTAGCTGCCGCAGCGTTGGGATAGAATGTGAAACCACACGATAGGCAATGCTTGCTATAAGCATCGTGCTTGACAAAGCGTGGTGAACCACAATGGGGGCAATACAAGAAATCCTTTAAAGGAAAATCATTTACCATTAGTATGCGTAATATAGACGTTATATGATGCAAAAACGGACGGCAGTTCACGACCTCTTAAGGTTGGAAATGCCATCCGTATTCTCCGTTATTTTATTGGGCTATGCCCATGCTAAGCCTCAGCTTTTGCATTGTTGTTATTGCGCTTTCCTCTATAAGGACGGCGGTGGCGATTGTTCTTCTTTGGTTTGTCGGTATTCGACTCCTCGCCTTGTTTTGAACTTGCTGCAACCTTATCCTTAGGAAGGTTTGCATTGTTCTTTTGCGCATCAGTAGCATTCTTTTTCACATCCTTTGGCTCTGCATTTTTCTTCTCAGAGGGTTGCTTGGTTGCAGCAACTTTCTGGGCAGAAGCACGACGCTTACGGCGAGTTTGGTTGGACTTTGGCCGTTTTTCTTTGTCGTTAGCAATGCCTTCGTCGGTGGTGATAGAGGCATAATCTTCGTGGGTTGTGCCAAAGATTATGTCATCGAACGAAAGCTTGGGCAGAGGGGCTATGGACACTGACTCTGAGGGGGCACTTTCGATTTCCTCATGTGGAACTTTTACCTTTTCGTCAGTTGCTGATTGAGAAGGTTGGCTTGACTTTGTTACGGCTTCTTCGGTTGCTACTTCTGGAGTTTGTTGTTGCTCTGTTGCTGATGTTGTAACAGACTGAATGGCAGTCTCTTTAACCTCTACACTTACTTGTTCGCTATTCTCAACATCGGCAGTAATTGCATATTGAGACTCCGCTTCTACAACAAGTGGCTGCGGTTGTACATCATTTTCTATCAGCTTTGTATCAACTGATTTTGCTGCAGCAACGTCATCTTCGTTCGGTGTGCTGGTCTCAGCAGTTTGCTTAGCACTTTCCTCCCCCTCTGTCTCTGACAAAGCTGAAGAATTTACTTGCAAATGAGAGGTAACAACCTTGCTCTCTGAGGTTTTATCAGCATCAATATCTTCAGTAGGTTTGTGACTTAGTGAGCCTATGAGGGCTGAAAGTTGTGCATGACTTTTCTCTGTATCGGCATGCGTTTCTGAAGCCTCATGTTGCACAAGCGAAGGCGCTGCTACAATGGACGACTGCTGCTCTTGAACTTGATTAAGCGTTTCTTTTTCTTGCTCTTCAGCAATCTTTTGCGCCTCTATTTTTTGTTTTTCCTTGCGCTTTCGCTCTGCTTTTGCACGTTGGCGTTCAACCTCGGCAAGTCGTTCTGCCTCGCGTTTTTCGGCCTTTTCCTCGGCCGTTGTTGTGCCTTTAGCTATGCCTTTAACCGCATCGCCAACGGTCTTTGCACCGCGATTGCGCGAACGCTTTTTACGTAGCTTTTCGTCGGCTGCACGCAGTTCATTTTCGTCGGGTGGTGCAGGAATGCCTCTATCCTCAACAAACGATGAAGTGTTTTCCTCCTCCACAGGTGGCGTGTCTATCACCTCGTAATTAGCGTCCTCTGCATAGGCGGTGTCGTATGCCTCGTCAGATACCGAAGGCTTTTTACTCTTACCGCTTTTGCGCTCCTCAAGAACGGGTGCATCGCTGAGCTTGCGGCTCTTGCTTGCAGTGTGATTTAAGCTATCTTCTATTTCGTCAATCTTGGGCAATGCAAACGATTCTTCGGCTTCCATTGCCGTGCGTTTTTCTTTTGCACGGAATATGCTATCGTATGTTTGAGCATTTTGGCGCATACGGGTTAGGGCCTCTTTTGAAGCTTCTTGCTGGCTCTCTTTTTTAGAACGGCCTGTTCCACGACCCATAACAATACCCTCAATGCTTATAACGGTGCTAAAGCCTTTCTCACCATTGTCGCTAACAGTGTCCTTGAACGAGGTACTTATGCGGTTCTTTTGGCTCCACTCCAAGAGTTTGCTCTTAAAGTTTACTTCCTTTTGTGCCACATTGTCAAGGTCTACATAACGACCAATAACGCGGTTGGAAATAAACCAGTGGCAGAATTTGTAGCCACGGTCTAAGTAGATGGCACCCATGAGTGCCTCGAACGCATTGCCACCAATATTGGTGTGGCTCATACGGGTGCCTTGGGCTGCAATGATAAGGTTTTCGAGCCCCATCTGCGATGCTAAACGATTTAGAGCTTCGCGTTGCACAATCTTTGAACGCGTTGAGGTGAGAAAGCCCTCGCGCTTGTTACTGAAATGACGAAAGAGAATGTCGCTCACAACGGTTTCGAGAACTGCATCTCCTAAATACTCAAGGCGCTCGTTATTGAGAGGTCTTGAGGTGTTTTCATTTCGGCTTCTGCGTTCTTTTCTATCCTTAATGTTACCTTTGCGATCCTTCCCATTTGTTTTGTCGTCACGGCGGAAACCTAAGGACTTGTGCGAAAAGGCTATGCGATAGATATCAATGTCGTGGGGATAGAAACCAAGTATATCGTATAAAGCCGAAAGAAACTCCTTGTTTTTACGAAAGGGGAGTTTCATCCGGTCAAATAAATTTACAATCATTTGTTGTGTGGTGCTTAAGTATGGGGTAAAGCAAAATATGCAAATGTGCCAGTAGTGGTTGTTCACTCACTTGCACATTTGCACTTTCAAAATAGTTTTCGCCTTGTACAGACACTTACTGATTTATGTGACGGTACATAAGAAAACTTAGTCCTCATATTTTTTCACAATGCAGCAAGCGTTGTGACCACCAAAACCAAAGGTGTTGCTCAATGCAGCACGTACGGTGCGATGTTGTGCCTTGTTGAAGGTGAAGTTGAGGTTGTAATCAATGTTTTCATCCTTATCATCTTCTTCGTGGTTGATAGTAGGAGGTACTATATCGTTTTGCACTGACAAGCAGCAGAATATAGCCTCTACAGCACCAGCTGCACCAAGAAGGTGACCTGTCATACTCTTTGTAGAAGAGATGTTGAGTTTGTAAGCGTGTTCACCAAACAATTTAGTGATAGCCTTAACTTCTGATATATCGCCTACAGGAGTTGATGTACCATGTACATTGATGTAGTCAATATCCTCGGGCTTCATCTCTGCATCTTCGAGAGCTGCCTTCATAACGAGGTTTGCACCCAAACCTTCGGGGTGAGACGCAGTGATGTGATGAGCATCAGCCGACATACCTGCACCTGCAATCTCGCAATAAATCTTTGCACCACGTGCTTTTGCATGCTCCAACTCTTCGAGGATAAGGATACCTGCACCTTCGCCCATAATGAAACCATCACGGCTCTTGCTAAATGGACGTGATGCGTGAGTGGGGTCGTCATTGCGTGTTGAAAGTGCGTGCATAGCGTTGAAACCGCCCACGCCACATGGCCAAATAGCAGCTTCGGCACCACCTGTTACCATCGCATCGGCCTTGCCCAAACGGATAAGGTTGAAAGCATCTGCAAGTGCATTAGTAGATGATGCACACGCTGATGTTGTGGTGTAATTAGGACCATGGAAGCCAAACTGTATTGAGATTTGACCTGCTGCAATGTCGGCAATCATTTTAGGAATGAAGAAAGGATTGAACTTAGGACCATTCTCCTTGTTCAAAGCATAATAGCCTGCTTCTTCCTCGAATGTGTGAATACCACCGATACCTACACCAAGCACCACACCAATGCGGTTTTTGTCGATAGCTTCGAGGTCCCAACCGCTATCCTTGATAGCCTCCATTGCTGCTACAAGGGCATATTGTTCGTAGAGGTCCATCTTGCGAGCCTCTTTGCGATCGATAAAGTCGGTAGCCTTAAAGCCTTTTACTTCGCAAGCAAACTGAGTCTTGAACTTTGATGCATCAAAGTGTGTGATAGGGCCTGCACCGCTTACACCATTTTTAATGTTCTCCCATGTTTCGGCTACTGTGTTACCTACTGGGGTTAATGCACCAAGACCTGTTACTACTACTCTTTTGAGTTCCATAAGTTGTTATTGTGTGTTGAATAGTTTGTTGCCATTCTTACAGAACACCTTCTTACCACTGGTTATGCGCATATACGCTACGTGTCCCATACCCTTTTTCTATATGGGAAAATGCAAAGCTCAACACATTGGTATCATGCTTTTAGTAGATTAGTATGCGAACGCATACAATGTTATTTTTTACATGTATTTAAGCACTATTACGTGCCCACTTACTAATCTACTAAAGTTTGCGCATACATACACTTCTGCGTGTATTGCTTCGTTTATTGTTTGCTAATGTTATGTGGACTAAGGCTCTGTTTCTATGGCAACTGTAAAACAATGTTTGTATAGAAAGCAGAAAATGTCGCATTCATAAATTAACGCTTTTACTTATGAAATGCAACAATAAATAATTAACGTTTAACGCTGTCGTCACTCTTCGCTCTTTCATGAAAAAGAATACAAATGAGTTGTAGACGCAGAGCGTTAAACGTTAATCAGAAATTTCTGTAAATGATGTCGTTAGAGACAAGATTATTTGTTGACGTTCTCTTCGATGTAAGCGATAGCGTCACCAACAGTAGCAATCTTCTCTGACTTGTCATCAGGAATAGTGATACCAAATTGCTTTTCAAATTCCATGATGAGCTCTACAGTGTCGAGAGAATCAGCACCAAGGTCGTTAGCGAAGCTTGCTTCGTTCTTTACTTCGCTTTCGTCAACGCTGAGCTTGTCAACGATGATTTCTTTTACTTTCTTTTCAATATCAGACATAGTTTCTTTATTTTGTTTATAATGAATTATGTTCGTTGTTGGTTAAAATTCCGAGTGCAAAAGTAATGTTTATTCCTAATACTGACAAACTTTTGCACTAAAAAGATACTATTTATTGCACGTTTAGTTATTTTTTGTGCTAATTTTATAATTCTGTCTATACTTAGGCTTTATTTTCCCCAAGTAGAAACATCTTTCTGATCTTCAATCTTTTCTTCAGCTGCATCTGGCAGATTGGGAAAGAAGTCTATACCTGTTTTCTGTTCTAATTCGTTCACAGTAATGGCATGCTTCATGATTTCGCTCAAAGGTGCTTTTTTGTTATAACTATAGCCATACTCCTTATGCTCCATCCAAAAAGCGATAGAACTATATACACCATTCTTCACTTTAAGCAGAGCCATATAGTAGTATTTAGGCACAGGTACCTTCTTACCATTATCGCGCGTTACATACGTAATTATTTGGTCGTTCCTTATGGTTCCACCTTTTACTACGTAAAGTGTGTCCGAAAATGATTTGCTACGGCCAAGGGTGGCTACTTGACCTTCGAGAGTTACCCAATAACCTTGATTAAACGAACCTAATTGGGGGGACATGTTCGACATATAAAACGTTTGCTCATTGGCTGTTCGGTCGTATAATCTGTCGTTCGATGCACAAAGATGTCCTCGATTGTATGCACCACCAAAACCATTCCATCCTATGTGCAATGAGCTACTAAGACTTGGATCGTCTGCAAATGGTTCATCAGAACGTCCTACACTCTTTGCGCGTGTATTGTCATCAAAACGAAATGCTACCCAACGTGAATGATACTTAGATTTATCGTATTCAAGTTCGTAAGTGACAACCTTTTTCCCATTGATGGTTACATCATGCGATACTGCAACCGTTGAACCATCTGACAACATACGAGGGGTTTCCATACGTGATGCTATCACTGGTGAAGGCGTGTAAGAACCATTGCCATTACCATTTGATGGAGTCCATTTAGTATCATCACCACATGAAATAGCAATAACTGCAATAGGCAAGACAAATAACGCCTGCTTTAAAAATGAGAAAATTACCGAGGGATTGAATCTATTTTTTTTCATATATAGAGAGAAAGCAAGGTGCTTGGGCTGTTTTTCTACAACCCAAGCACCTGCATTGTACCTTATAATTTACAATGGTTGCTTACGTTTTTATCTGCGATGATTTGATGCTGAAGTTGATACTTTCACCACTGTAAAATCGTCTACAAGCTTGTCTGATGCATTCTTTTTAGGGTTCATCAATACAAAACTGATAGTTGTTTCAGCACTAAGTGTAAACTCATAAGTAACCTCTGTCCAATCAGACCCAGTTGTTACATAATCGCCATATTGATAGTTTTTACTATCAACAACGCCAGCATTTACAGCAACATAACCAGGACAAACATCGCCTTCACCCTTTACATAGCACTTCAGAGTATAAGTACCTGCACTCAAAGTATATTCTTTAGAACCAAGGCGTCTATTTCTAGATGTATCACCTTTTACTAACACTGAATACTGGCCACTATGTGCATCAGTACTTTGGCTAATAGTTGCATTACCTGCAGAGTTGGTATTCCAGCCTGTTGGAGTACTTCCCTCCCAAGTTTCAAAGCTACTATTGGTTATAATGTTGCCTTCTGTAGGAGTTTCGGGTGTAGAGGGTTGGTCGGGAGTGCTTGGAGTTCCAGAACCTCCAACTTCACCTGCTGCAATAGCAAAGTTCTTAACTTCCCATGTAGAACCGCTCTCTGCATTAGTGTTATAACGGAAAGCAATTCTAACCTTCTTGCCCATATATTCGGCAGGAATAGCAATATCTTCTTTCTCGAATGTGTTCCAATCAGAGCCTTCGGTGTGCTTGCCTACAAGTAATGTCCAACCTTCGGCAGGAGTTGCCTCGTTAAAGTTCGTTGTGATGAATACCTGTTGATTTTCATCACCCTTGTTATAACGAAGGATATACTCATAAGATACATGTGCTGCTGTTTGACCTTCGAGTGAGATTTCAGGACTTACCATATAATAAGTACCAGCAGTAGTTACCTTTGTAGAGTTGTTATATCCTGTTGCTTTAGCTGTGCTATAATCAATTGTCCATTCACCGCTACCACTTGTGGTATAGTTCTTAAATCCACCCATAGAGGTTGCGAACGATTCTGAATAAGGAAGTGTACGAACACCTTGTTCGTCTCCCTGTCCTGCTGCACTACCCTTAGAAAGTTTAAAATTCTTAAGTTCCCATGTAGCAGACTTTTCGTCAGCCTTATAGAAAAGCGCAACTGTTAGGTTTTCTTTTCCAATAAATTCAGCTGGTACATCTACATCGGCAGTTGTCCATGTATTCCAATCAGCAACTTGTACAGGATTGAATGGTACGTCTACCCAAGTAGCAGTTTTAGGATCACCAGCATAGTCTGCACTGAAACGCAACAAGTAATTAGTTTTTAGTTCACTTGTGTTTGCATAGCGCAATATATAATCAAATGTTACATGCGCTTTTTCAACATCCTTGAGTGAGAAATGGGGCGAAACTAACCAACTCTCTGCTGCATTATTCGTCTTGTTATCACTATCATATGATGTTACCTTTACATATCCATAGCTACCATCAATAGCAAATGAATAATTGCCAACTGTGTTGATTGCAGTAAAATCACCAAGCGTAGAAGTGAAAGGTGCATCAATAATTACGCCATCTTCGGATGGAGTATCAGGATTGGTTGGTTCTGTATTTATGCCATAAGGAGCTGGCACATCTTCGCACGCTGTAAAGCCCAATGAAAGGACGGCGGCTGCAAGACAGAAAATATATTTGTTCATATTATTCTGAGTTATTTATAGGAGTTAATGATTTAGTTTTCTGAGATATCGGTTGTATCGCGCAATTGTATCTGCCAATTGCTATAATAAGTTAGGATACCTGTGTAAGAGCGTGTATTCTCTGGGAGTTCTACAAACGATACGCGGTTCTTGGTTGAGGTGCGAATGTCTACTGTAGAGCCATTGCCAAGTTGCAAGCTACGAGTTACACCATAACCATCATCGTGAAGTTCGTAAGGGCCAAAGATTTTCTTACCATTAGCAGATACCGTCTCTACCTTGTTGAGCACATCGCTACTTGTACCTTTTTCAAGCACATCACGATTTTCTGCAGAAGCCTCTTTTATGTCGCCACGTACGGAAGCTAACAAAGGCGTATTTTGGTATATCTTATTGGCAGATGCACGCAACCAAGCCTTACCTTCGGCATCTGTTTTGTCAATAGGTGTAAGTTCGGGAGCACTTGCATTAGGTGTACCTACAAGCTGCACATTAGTTGCAAGTAGCTCAAAGAGCATTGGACCAAGATTGATGTTGCCTGCAGAAGACACTGTTGGCATGCCTATACGAGGAGTTTTGCTATAACAACCAGCATAAAGGCCCTTGAGGTTAATCTTGATGCGTTGTCCTAATTTGAAATAAGGATAGAGTGCAGTACTCTTTACAGCCAAAATGATGCTTTGGTCGTGTGCAGGATCGGTATCAGCCTTTGAATTATCTATATTGCGAATGAGCAATGTTTGATAAAGGTTACCACTGATATCGTTGGCACAAACCACACCTTCGATAATCACGTCCTCTTTTACCTTGGTATAGAAGTTTGAGGAGTTACGCGAATAATCCGACGAAGAGGCATCAGCACAATATCTTTGCTTTACATCGAGAATAGATGCATTAACCTCACCAATATCCGAAGGGTTGGTCACAATGAAGTTGTCTGTATTAGGCGCATCGTGGTCGTCCATACACGAAGTATTCAACAAGCCAATGGCTGCAACAGCTATGATAGATAAGAACTTTAATTTCATTGCTTTTGTATTACTATGTTTTTAGAATTTAAAGCCAATATTCAAGAAACCGTTAATGGCATTGGCATAATAGTATTTAGCATTCTTTGAGAAGCTATAAGCACGGTCGTTACCTGTAGAGTAGCTATCAGAACGATTCTGCTCATAACCACCAGTCTTTAAGTTGCGATTGTTGGTAATGTTCTGAACAGAAAGATTGATGCTTATGCTCTTACCTCTCTTCAAACGGATATACTTGCCAATAGAGGCATCGAGCATAAAGCCACCCTTTGCCTTTTCTTGCTTAGCTCCGTAAGTATCAATGATACTACCATCTTCGGCATAAAGAATGCCACCCTTATCATTAAGTTCTTTCTTGGTTACGTCAAACATTTGGTTGCCGTTTGCATCAAAGCCTTGACTTGAATAAGAAGGAACAAACTTAGATAGACGACGATATTCAGAGAAGTCGATATATACGCGGTCGTAGTAGTTCAAATTAGCACTGAAGAACCATCCATTAACATTATAGTCAAATCCAAGACTTATTGCAGTTAAAGGAGTGCCACTCTCACGCATACCATCTGCCAACACGCGCATAGGCATTGCCTTGCCTGTTTTAGGATTTGTCCAAGTGTTGAGTTCCTTCAAGGTAGTTGCATTAGAGCCCTCATAAGCAATCTGTGCCAACGGATTATTTACGTATTTAGCCTCGCCATAAGTACCAACCAAATTAACCGAGAAGTTCGATGTAAGTTGGAGGTTAAAGGCAGCCTCAACACCATAGTGTTCGCGCTTTACCTTGCTCATAGTGAGATAAGTAAAACGTGACTCATCATCATTGTAGAAGGCTGTTTGCTCTACACCATTGTTAAGTTGCGCATAGTAGCCCGATATCTTACCCGAGAAGTTTCCCCAACGGAATTGGTAAGAAAGGTCTGCATGGTAGATATCTTCATTCTTAAGATTATCTACAAAGTTGTTTTGCATACGTGGTGCAACAAAGGCATTGCGTGCTAAAGGAGCATTACTCTCAGCACCAACATTCAAGCTCAACACATTGCCACCATTAGGACGCAAGGTAAAGCCCAAGCGAGCACCGCCACCAAGGAACTTAGCCTTACCACTCTTGCCATACGAATTATCGGCAGCACGGCCATTACGCATCAAGCCATCACGTTCCATAAGTGTACCTTCGCCCCAAGCCTGTGCATTGATTTGACCAATACCCTTGGTGTATTGATACATAGAATAAAGGCGAGCTTTATCTACATTGATATTGTAGTTATAGCCAAACTTGTCGCCCTTTGCAATCACTCGGTTAGGATTATTCAAGTCGTTTTGTGCCTCTTGGCTATTACGTCCGTACTCATTGGCAGCAAACTTATCATAGTCTGTATAAGTAGTTCCGCCAAGAAGGTCAGCCATCGTCTTGTAGTGCATACCCTTGGTGTGGTTATATTGGAATCCAAGAGCATACTTATGGTGCTTATTTATTTCGTGATTGAAAATAGTATTGAAAGCTTCAACCATTTGGTCGTTGTGGCGACGCTCTTGATAATAAAGCGTTTCATCACCATTTTCGGCAGCAGAGCGGTTTACAGCATACATCTTGTCCCAATTAACTTGGCGGTTAGCCTTCGACGAAGTCCAAAAGTCGTAAAGAGTGTTGTACTCCTCAAGCGCCCAAGGATTTTGTTGCAACCATTCATAGTTGTTTTGTTCTGCATTGTAAATACCGAATACAGAGCTGGGCAAATTCTTGTAATAATCAGGACGTGGGTCATAAGCATTACCATTCCACCCAAGAGCTGTTGAGCTATACAAAGAGTACTTAAATCCAGCTGCAGTTGTAAGTTTCTTGTTATCGCTTATCTTCCAATCCCATGTAAGAATGGCAGTTGGTTCAAAATCGTTTACAACACGTGAATTACGCTTCTTGCCATTTTGATAGCCCCAATTGGGGTTGTAATAATGTGAGTTAGCAAGCCAATAAGCCTCTTCGGTTGAAGCACCTTGTTGCCCGCGCTCTGTGGGCGAGCCAAAGGTAACGAGCGACAGAGCATGTTTGTCGCCAAAGCGCTTTTCAGCCGATAAAAAGTATGAAAGGGAGTTATAAAACGTACCTTCTATCACACCCTCGTTGGCCCAACGATAACCCACAAGCCCAGCAAAAGCCCAACCCGAGGGCAGTAAGCCTGTAGCGTGTGTAAACATGCCACGTGCCACATAGTTACGATTGCAACCCGACAGCGTTAGCTTGTTGCCTTGCGCAAACTGGCTTGCACGCGTATTAACATTAGATGCGCCACCTATGCCTGCAACACCAAAACGATTAAAATCGTATGCAGTAACACCCTCTTGGTTGCGGGTAGCATCATTCATACCGCCTACCATGCTATAGCCAAAACGTCCCAACTCAAGGTCGTTGAGCTGCAAGCCATTCATGTAGTAATTGCTGTACTGATTGTCATAACCACGCACACGAAAGCGCATAGGACTAAACAGATAGCCAACCTCTGAGTTGTAGGGGTCGCTTTTTTCACCCACGATGGTAGACACCGTCTGTGCCGCATCATTGTCGTCATCGAGTTGTGACTCTGTAAAGGTAAAGTCAGCATTATCAATGCCCAGGGTGTCGGCAGGAGCTTGCGCCCATGCACCTGTTGCCAAGAGCAAGGCAGCCGCCGTTAGTTTTACACCTTTTTTATTCATTTAATACAAAGGTTTTGGTTTTAAGTTTTTCTTAAACGTTCATACTTCAAGAAATTCCCCATCTGCTGTTTACACTACAATGCAGATAACGCATCTTATCATTACGTTGCGTAGCAATAGAAGCATTTAGCATTTAAGAAAATTATCTTATTATTACTTATACGCTGCAAATATACGTAAAATAATACCTAATACTTTTACATTTTTGTGAATATTTAAGTTCTGATACAAAAACATAAGTGTAATGTCAGATTTTTTTATCAATTTTGCCGTATAGTAATAACATTATCCTCCTTAAGGCATTGTTTTTTAAATGCCATTTATTAAAGTTATAAGTAAGAAATATTAGCACACATTTTTATCATTCCCTCTTATGCGTAAGACACTTTTATCATTCGCCCTACTGCTGCTAGCATTTACTACGCTCACTTCGTTTACCACAAGAACTGAGTTATCGCAACAGCAAAAGCGCTATGCCCTATATGGTGTAGCATTCTACAACCTCGAAAATCTTTTCGACACTATTCATGATGCTGGCAAAAACGACTTTGAGTATTTGCCCAATGGCACAATGAAATGGGGCAAGATGAAATACGAAGCAAAGCTTCACAACATGAGTCGCGTGCTCAGCGAACTTTGTACAGACAAGTTGCCCATGGGGGCTGCCGTTATTGGTGTTTCTGAGATAGAGAACGCCAATGTGCTCGACGACCTCTTAAAACAACCCTCGCTTGCCAAACGTGGTTATAAGTATGTAGACGTTCCAAGCTACGATCGACGCGGTGTTGAATGTGCCTTCTTTTACAACCCTCGCTTGTTCCAGATGGAGCGCTACTTCTGCGTGCAATACAACTATGGTCCAACAAACAAGGTAGACGACCCTATGCTTGGCTTCACCATCGATAACAAGGGCAAGGTACAAGCCATAGACCATCTTCAAGGCGACACCACTTACATCACTCGTGGTTTCCTTGTAATGGAAGGACGCATGGCTGGCGAGAAAATGTTCTTCATCGTTAATCACTGGCCTTCGCGTGCAGCGGGTGATGAGGTGCGCCAACGTGCAGGTTGGCAAGTGCGCCAACTTAAGGATGCATTGCAGAAGAGCGAACCTGGCTCAAAGGTTGTTATTATGGGTGATATGAACGATGACCCAGGCAACAAGAGCATGACTGAACAATTAGGCTGCAAGAGCGAGATCAAAGATATTAAGAGCGAAAGCGACATGTACAACCCTTGGTATAACACTCTCTATAAAGTGGGACAAGGCACCCTACTCTACAATGGCAAATGGAATTTGTTCGACCAAATAGTAGTAAGTGGCAACCTCATTGGCAAGGACCGCACTACACTTAAATATTACCAACATGCCATCTTTATGCGCGACTACCTGTTCCAACAAGAGGGACGTTACAAGGGCTCGCCCCTCCGCACCCATGCTGGTGGCGTATGGCTCAACGGCTATTCAGACCACCTTCCCACTCAGATTTATCTTGTAAAAGAGGTTGCCCAATAATGGGGTTAATGAAGATTTCATACCCCTTATAGAGAACTCCTTTATTTTCACAACAATACGATAAAAGGCTATGCAGCAAATGTTTATTGCTGCATAGCCTTTTCTATTTTTCTATGGATTGAAGCCCTAGTCAAACACCTTAAACTCATATCCTTGCGATTGCAACCATTCTATGGCACGTGGCAATGCATAGAGCAATTTATCTTGGCTTTTAAGCGAGTCATGGAATGTGATAATGCTACCTGGACGTGCATAGCGACGCACATTGAGCAATACATCACGCCCATTCAAACGAGTTGAATAGTCGCGCGTAACAAGATCCCACATTACCACCTTATAGCGCATAAGCACCATGATATATTGGTCCCATTTCATCCATCCATGTGGTGGACGAAAAAGGTCGGTGTGCAGATACTCGTTAGCCTTGTCCACATTTCTTACATACGAGCGTATACCATGCAACATACCGCCTATATGGTTGTATGTATGGTTTCCCAGTCTGTGTCCACGGCTCTTGACCATCTCAAACTCACGGGGGTGTTTTCGTATATTGTCGCCCACCATAAAGAATGTGGCTTTTATGCCATAGTGGTCAAGCACATCAAGCACCCAAGGCGTCACCTCGGGTATTGGGCCGTCGTCAAACGTTAGATAAACGGCACGCTCATGCTTGTTCATTCGCCATATAGCACGTGGATATAACCAACGCAAAAACCATGCAGGTTGTTCAATAATCACAGTAAAAAATAGTTCGTTATAAAAGAAACATACAAGAGGCACAGAAAAGTTATCCCCTTTCTGTAGCCTCTTGTTAGTTTCTGTTTTGTTACAAAATATTACTTACCACTCATTTGCTGCTGAATAACCTGCAAACCCAAGCGGAAAGCGTCCGAATTGCTAAGGCTTCTAACCTTCATTTCGTATTGCTTAGCTTGTTTATCGCCTGTTGCAGCAAGTGTGCGCGAAGCCTCTATCAAGCTCGAAGTGAGGTAGTAAACCGTGCGACCATAGGTGTTTACGCGGTTTGTACCAAGAGAGTTGATGTAGTTCAGATATTCCGTATCATAATCTATCACCTCCTTAGCCACACGCGCAGCCTCGACCTTATTGCCAGCACTGAGCCACAATGTAGCCAACTGTGCATCGTCGTCGCTATAAGGTATAGTAGCATCGGGCAACATCTCCTTACATTTCTTCAGCACTTGTTGAGCGCGTTTGGCATCTCCCTTACTAAGCAAATCGTTGGCCAACATCAAGAACATGCGACGGTGTGTTTGGCACATACGTCCTGTGGTTTCGTCCATATAGATGCCCTTATGATTGGCGTTACCATACTTAAATCGGGTCATCATGTTCTTATACATGAGGTTAGAGTCAATCACACCCATTTGTCCAAAGTTAAACGGAGTGATGCGGTATGCCAAACCTTCAAGAACCAAATAATTCTCCAATCCAGCATAGTTATCCGATCCGAGTGTAACACTCATATACATAGGTCGTTTCCAATCGGCATGTGCCAACATCTCGTATATCATTACGTCAGAACGATACAAACCGCCTTGTTTTTCGTAAGCCTTTTTCAACGAGATAACCATTTTGTCGGGAATAGAGTCCTTGCCCATAGGCAACAACATACCACTCTCTATAATAGCTTGCTTGTTTACGCTTACCACCACCGAGTCGGTTGGGAAGTAGCCACCCTCATCTTTCTTTACATAATTATCCAAGATGTAAGAAAGTTCGTATGGGTCTACCTTGGGATTTTGCTGTTTCAATGCATCAAGTTCGGCCTTACCCTCTGGTTTAATAGGATAATAGGTGTGCTTTCCGTTGTCTACATAGAAGTAGCGCGACCACGTAATAGGCAGTGCCTTAGAGTCGTAAGCAGGGCGACGCATTTGGTCGGTATACCAGTCGGTTTGCAAATATGATAGGTTGCAAACACGTGCATCAGTGCGTGTACCCTCCACCTCTTGGTTGTACCAAAGGGGGAATGTATCGTTATCACCATTTGTAAAGATGATGGGGCATCCTTTGTTTGGCAGTGTGTTAAGGTAGTTTGCACCAAAGTCGCGACAAGTATATCGGTTAGAGCGGTCGTGGTCGTCCCATGTTTGGCTCACCATTTGAATAGGCACCAATATGCCTATAACCGAAGCAATGGCAGCAGCCACTTGTGGTTTACTCTTCATTAGCTTCTCTGCCCAACTTGCCAATGCAGCCACGCCTAAACCAATCCATATAGCAAAGGCATAGAACGAACCCGCATACGCATAGTCGCGCTCACGAGGCTGTCCTGGTGTTTGGTTCAAGTAGAGCACTATGGCCAAACCTGTCATAAAGAACAAGAAGAATACCACCCAGAACTGGCGTATACCTTTATCGCCACGATAAGCCTGCCAGAACAAGCCTATCAAGCCCAATATGAGCGGCAAGCAAAAGAATACGTTGTGTCCCTTGTTTTCTCTCAAGCTCTTTGGCAATAAACTTTGGTCGCCATACATGGCATTGTCTATAAACGGAATACCTGTAATCCAGTTGCCGTGTTCCAATTCTCCTTGACTTTGCAAGTCGTTCTGACGGCCAGCAAAGTTCCACATAAAGTAGCGCCAATACATAAAGTTTACTTGGTACGAGAAGAAGAAACGCAAGTTGTCCCATTGCGAAGGCATTTGGCCAGGATATACATTGCCATCTTTATCGCTAAATGTCACGTCTTTCATCGTAATGTCGCCCAACCAGTCTTGATACATTTGTGCATGAGCGGCACTATAGATACGTGGGAAAAGCATGGTAAGTCCGCCAGGATATTTTATGCCTGAGGTTTCCTCAATCTCTTCGTAGCGATCGGGTTCATCGGCCGATGCTTTTTCAACACGATGTACACGTTGAGTTTTGTCGTAGCTGATAGCACCTACCGAATAAGCTTGACCTTGCGAGCAGAAAGCTTCACCCTTTAACAAGGGGTACGAACCATACTGTTCACGGCTCATATAAGAACCAAGCGTGAAAATGTCCTCGGGTGAGTTCTGATCCATTGGTGGGTTCTCAGTAGAGCGTATCACGATTACGGCATACGATGAGTAGCCAATCATCAACATCAACATGCAGAGCAATGATGTGTTTAAGAAACGCTTACGTACAAAGAAGTTGCCATCTTTGCCCTTTAGCCCGAGCAAGAAATAGAGTGCTACAAGCACCACGATGCCAAGCACAGCCGACACCATGCCATGTCCCATAAAGGGGATACCGAGCAATGCCACACTGAGCAGATAAAGCAACTTGGTGCGGTTGTGTGCCACGGTTGTTGTGCTCCAAATAGCTGTAAGCACCACAGCAATCAGCACCACCAAATATATCACCATACCTACGTTGAAAGGCATGCCAAGGTCGTTGGTAAAGAACCATTCAAACCATCCGCCCACCTTAACAATGCCTGGCACAACACCATAAAGTACAGCTGCAACAAGCAACATTGAGATGATAAGAGCCACCAATGAGCCCTTAAGATGTGTTTCCTTACAACGCTTGTAGTAATAAACCAGTGCTATGGCTGGTAAGCAAAGCAAGTTGAGCAAATGCACACCAATTGAAAGACCTGTAAGGTAGAATATCAACACCAACCAGCGGTCTGAATGAGGTTCATCTGCATGGTCTTCCCATTTAAGTATAAGCCAAAACACCAAGGCTGTAAACATTGATGAGTATGCATATACCTCGCCTTCAACAGCCGAGAACCAAAACGTGTCGCTCCAAGTATATGCTAAAGCACCCGTCAGTCCGCAACCCATAATGGTTATCAATTGTGCGGTACTTGTCACCACGCCATCGGGGGTAATAAGTTTGCGAGCTAAGTGTGTAATCGTCCAAAACAAGAACAAAATACACATAGCAGAGAGCAATGCCGACATCGTGTTCACACAGAGCGCCACCTTTGAGGGGTCGCTTGTAAACTGACTGAAAAAGTTACCCGTGAGCATAAAGAATGGTGCACCAGGGGGGTGACCTACCTCCAGCTTATATGCTGTGGTAATAAACTCAGGGCAATCCCAAAAGCTTGCCGTAGGCTCCACCGTTGAGCAATAGGT
>DJEH01000109.1:0-8849 GCA_002431845.1 Prevotellaceae bacterium UBA5903
TTGAATACCTACTTAAAGAATAGGCTATGCAAATAGAGTATGAGGCGGCTTTTTTTGTGGCTTTAATTGCGTAGTTTAGGGTTGTTTATATGTCTTGTGGCGTCGCGTTGAGTCTTCTTTTCAAAGCTCTTTTGCAATGCTTCAGTGAGGTCTACTCCCGTTTGATTGGCAAGGCAAACTAACACCCACAATATGTCTGCCATCTCTTCGGAAAGGTCGGATGTTTCGCCTTTCTTAAACGATTGGTCGCCATATTTGCGTGCTATAACACGTGCCAATTCGCCTACTTCTTCGGTTAGACAAGCCATATTGGTAAGTTCGCTAAAATAGCGAACGCCATAAGTGTGTATCCACTGGTCTACCAGTTTTTGCACTTCGGCAAGTGTAGGCGAGTGTTGTTGCTCGTTGTTCATGTGATGAAATGAGTTTAAAATCGTGATGAGAGAGCTTGCCTCTTTGTCATGTTTATTCCTTGTTGTGCGTGTCCATACAGATGGTTACAGGACCATCGTTGAGCAATTCTACTTTCATGTCGGCCCCAAATTCGCCCGTGCCGATAGCCTTTCCTAATGCTTGGCTGAGTGTTTGGCAAAAGTAGTTGTAAAGGGGTATGGCATGTTCGTGCTTAGATGCTCGGATGTATGAAGGTCGGTTGCCTTTCTTGTAAGAGGCCATAAGTGTGAATTGGCTAACTACAAGAATATTGCCCTCAATATCCTGTATACTACGATTCATAACGCCCTCTTCGTCGTCGAATACCCTTAGGCCAATAATCTTGCGACAGAGCCAATCGGCATCTTCGTTCGTATCAATATCTTCAATGCCAACAAGGATAAGATATCCTTGCTGAATAGCAGATTTTACTTTGTTATTGATGGTAACAGATGCATGCTGCACCCTTTGTATAACAACTCTCATGCAGTGGTTGTGTTATAGTAATGGCAAGGCATTTATCCCTTGCTTCTGAATGTTTTGTAATAGTACTTTCGCAAAGGTACGTTTATTTATTAGTTTGCGTGTAGATTGTTGAATATTTTTTCTCCTCGCACGTTCCCAAGGGTAGCTTGTAGTTTATTAAGCGTGGCCTCTTTAATGCCTTTCACGCTCTTAAATTGCTTTAGAAGCAGTTGTTTGGTGGCTGGTCCTACGCCAGGAATGTTGTCGAGCTCGGATGCAACTTGACGCTTAGAACGTTTGTCGCGATGAAAGGATATGGCAAAGCGGTGCACCTCGTCTTGCATGTAAGTGAGCGTACGGAACAATTGGCTCTCGGGTTTAACACCTATTACGGCTGGTGGAAACCCGTAGAGCATTTCGCGAGTGCGGTGACGGTTGTCCTTTGCCAAACCAGCTATGGGTATTTGTAGTCCCAATTCGTCTTCTACCACCTCGCGTATCATTTCCATTTGTCCACGTCCACCATCGGCAATGATAAGGTCGGGAAGAGGCTTTCCCTCGTTCTTTAAGCGTGTGTATCTACGGCTCACCACTTCTTTCATTGAGGCATAGTCATCGGGACCTACAACAGTCTTTATGTTGTATTTACGATATTCTTTCTTTGCAGGTTTAAGTTTCTCAAATACTACGCAAGCAGCCACAGCATCGTCGCCACTGATGTTAGAGTTATCAAAGAGTTCGATGTGTAGGGGCAATTTAGGCAATCCAAGGTCGGTTTGTATCTCTTTCATCAATCTTGTTTGCTTCTGCTCAGGGTTTAACTTCTCAGCTTGCTTAAGTCTGTCAAACTTATATTGCTTAACATTGAGTTTTGATAAATCGAGCAATTTCTTTTTATCACCCTTTTGAGGAATGGTCTGTTCTACCATTGTGTCGGGCAAATCAACGCGGAATGGCACTACAATCTCTTTAGAATGGCTTGCATAACGTTCTCTCATCTCAATAATACCAAGCGTAAGCAGTTCTTCGTCGGTCTCGTCGAGTTTCTTTTTATACTCAAAGGTGAAAGCTTGATTAATACAGCCGTTTTTTACGTGTAGATAGTTGATATATGCCAACTTTTCTTCGCTTTCAATGTTAAACACATCGATGTTGTGCAGTACATTAGATACAACTTCGCTTTTAGCCCGATAGTTCTCTATAAGATCGTATCGTCTTTTAATCTCTTGTGCCTCTTCAAAGCGCAATTCTTCTGCCAAAGTAATCATCTTTTGTCGCATGGCTTTGGCCACTTCGGTAGTATTCCCTTTGAGTATTTCCTTGCATGCTTCAATAGATTGCATATAGTCCTCATGGCTCTGTTTGCCCACACAAGGCGCTTTGCATTTGTGTATATGGTAGTCAAGACATACATCATACTTGCCCGTTTCAACGCCTTCTTTTGTCATAGGTGTGTGGCATGGCCGTGGCTGATAAAGCTCTCTACAAAGGTCGAGCAAGGCATAAAGTGTAGGAACGTGGCTATACGGACCAAAGTAAATGGCACCACGTTTGCCCCGTTGTCGTGTTTTGAAAATACGTGGCAAATATTCTGTTGTAATGGCAATAGAAGGGTAGGTTTTATCGTCTTTGAGCAGCACATTGTAGTGCGGCTTGTATCTTTTAATAAGATTGTTTTCGAGCAGAAGAGCGTCCTCCTCGGTCTTTACCACCACGTATCGTATGTCGCGAATATGCGTAACGAGCAAACGCGTTTTGCGCGTCTGCTGTTCTTTATTAAAGTATGATGAAACCCTACGTTTAAGGTTTTTGGCCTTTCCAACGTAGATAATAGTACCCGAATCATCCAAATATTGATAGCATCCGGGTGACTCGGGTAGATTGTTTACTATGCCTTTGATATAATCGTTCATAGGCTTAAAAAATAGTTATAATGTCGTGTGCATTGCTCTTAATAAGTAAATCCTGTGCTTTGCAGCGTTGGATGTAAAACAGCAAAAAATATTATTAAAGAAGAGCAATTTAGCTGAAATAATAACTTATTCTTTAATGGTCAATAGCGTTGTAATGTCGAGATTTTTTCCTAAGAATTTACGTCCTTCAAGTCCTTCCATTTGCAACTCTATAATAAAATTAATATACGTTTTCTTTGGGCCAAAGGCTTGAACTAAATCGTATACAGCTTGCATCGAACCACCTGTTGCAAGCAAATCGTCGTGGATAAGTACCACGTCGTTGGGACTGATAGAGTCGGTATGAATTTCAATGGTGTCGTATCCATATTCCTTAAGATAGGTTGCTTTGCGTGTTTCGGCAGGAAGTTTACCTGGTTTACGCGCCATTACGAAACCTGCACCAAGTTTTTCTGCAATGATTGCTCCCATAACAAAGCCTCGGCTCTCAATGCCCACAACCTTGGTTATGCCTTTGTCCTTGTATAAACGCACAAGTTCGTTGGTCATCTCTTCGATGCAATCGTGATTTTTGAAGAGCGTACTGACGTCTTTGAAATGGATGCCAGGCTTGGGGAAGTCTGGAATGGTTCGCAGGTTGTTTAATAACAATTCTTTATTCATAAAATTCTGATAATTATATACTTTAGTGGCGTTTGTTTCACGTGGAACACGAGATAAAATGCGATAGAATGGCCCATTTTTGCCGTTCTATGCGCATTTCTGTGTTTGTGGTTAAAGTTTTACTTTAAGAGATGATAGATGACGTGTTATCGTCCCATTAAGACAAGCAAAACGCTGATGTCGCTTGGCGATACACCTGGTATTCGCTCTGCTTGTGCAAGTGTTTCGGGGTCGATAGCTGTGAGCTTTTGCCGGGCTTCTGTGCTGAGCTGCGTGATGCTGTTATAGTCGAAATGACCACGTATTTTAATGTTCTCAAGTCGTTGCATTTTATCGGCTAAGGCGCGTTCACGTTGTATATAACCGTGGTATTTCATTTCGATTTCTGCCGCTTCTATCGTTTCTTCAGCATCGCTTGTAATGCTTGAAAGAAAGTCTCTGAACTCTTCATGGTGCTCAGCCAAGATAGCCACCGAAAGTTGCGGACGATTGATTAAATCGTAAAGTTTGCATCCACGCTGCAATGGTTCTGTGCCCAAGTCTTTTATCCATTCGTTTGCATCGGCAGGTTTAATTGACGTTTGCTTACAATAGTTGATGATGTGCTGAATGTTTTCTTTTTTCACGTTAAAACGTTCGGTACGCTCTTGAGTGGCTAAACCAAACTTTTCAGCGTAAGGTGTTAGTCGGATATCGGCATTGTCTTGGCGCAACAAAATTCGGTATTCAGCGCGCGAGGTAAACATTCGGTAGGGCTCGTCAACCCCCTTTGTAACCAAGTCGTCGATGAGCACACCAATGTAAGCTTCGTCGCGATGCAGAACAAAAGGCTCACTGCCTGCGCACTTCAATGCTGCGTTGATACCAGCTATAAGACCTTGCCCGCCAGCCTCTTCGTAGCCCGTAGTTCCATTAACTTGCCCGGCAAAGAAAAGGCCATCAACAGCCTTCGTCTCGAGCGAATGGTGCAGTTGAGTAGGGTCGAAGAAATCGTACTCAATGGCATACCCTGGACGGTAAACCACGATGTCGCGGAAGCAAGGTATCTGCTTTAAAGCTTCAATTTGAATGTTCATTGGAAGACTTGAAGAGAAGCCATTCAAGTAAAGTTCGTTTGTGTCGATACCCTCGGGCTCAAGGAAAAGAGGGTGGTGATCGCGGTCGGGAAACGTTACAAGCTTCGTTTCGATGCTTGGGCAGTAGCGTGGTCCTATGCTCTTAATCTGTCCATTATAAAGAGGTGAGTCGGCCAGTCCCGAGCGCAACACCTCGTGTACTCGTGCGTTGGTGTTGGTAGTCCAGCAGGGTAGTTGTGGCAGTGGACGCATGGGGCTGATGTACGAAAAGCGGTGGTAATCGTTTTCGCCAGGTTGCAGTTCCATCTCATCGAGGTGAACAGAACGTTTGTCAATACGTACTGGTGTGCCCGTTTTCATGCGTGCAGAGCGTATGCCCAAGTTGTTGATGCTCTCTGTAAGAAAGTTTGCTGCGGGTTCAGCGCATCGTCCGCCCGTTACTTGCTTACGGCCAATGTGCATTAATCCGCGCAGAAATGTACCAGCTGTTACCACCACTGCGCGAGCCATGATGGTGGCTCCCCAAATGGTGCGAATGCCACACACACACCCATTCTCAGTGAGTATTTCTGTAGCCTCGTCTTGCCAGATGTTAAGGTTAGCAGTGTTTTCGAGTCTATATCGCCATTCGCGTATAAAGCGGGCGCGGTCGCATTGAGCGCGCGGACTCCACATGGCTGGACCTTTTGAACGGTTCAGCATTCTGAACTGAATAGCCGTGGCATCAGTAACCTCGCCCATTTGTCCACCCAAAGCATCAATCTCTCTCACAATTTGTCCCTTAGCGATGCCACCCACTGCAGGGTTGCAGCTCATTTGGGCTATTTTGTTCATGTCCATTGTTACCAAGCAGGTTTTTGCTCCCATGCGTGCAGCAGCACTGGCAGCCTCACATCCAGCGTGACCCGAACCGATAACAACCACGTCATAATGAAATACAGTGTCCATAGATATGCGTAAGTGCTTAAGGCTTGCAAAAAATGATTGAGCATAGTTTGTGCCACAACCACATTGCGTAAGCCAACCTCTTAATATGTTTTTATGCTACAAATTTACAAGTTTTTGTTTGTATCACCTACTTAATAGATACATAATAAGTCCATACAAACCATAGAGTAGGTGAGTAGAAGAAAAAATAAGGAAAGAAACCAAGCACAGTGCTAACAAAATGCGTCAGATTTCATTACCTTTGTTGTTTTCAAACCCCACTTCAATCCAAACGAGCAAGAGAACGAGTAGCGTGTGCGCCCCTCCCTGTTCAAGTAAAGCAACAACAAGCAAGTAGCTATGGAATATCTCGTACACTATGTGTGGCAACATCGCATTTATGGTGCATTGCCCTTATTTACTACCGATGGGCAAGCAGTTGAGGTTATTGACCCAGGCGTTCATAACCTGCTGA
This sequence comes from Prevotellaceae bacterium UBA5903, assembly GCA_002431845.1. Taxonomy (GTDB): domain Bacteria; phylum Bacteroidota; class Bacteroidia; order Bacteroidales; family Bacteroidaceae; genus Alloprevotella. The sequence goes on from DJEH01000109.1 coordinate 5,952, forward strand.
ATGCTGGTCCCGACTTTTTCAATGCAAAGGTAAAACTTGATGGCATGTTGTGGGCGGGCAATGTAGAGATACACGAACGCTCGTCCGATTGGTATCGGCATCATCATGAGCAAGATGCTGCCTACAACAATGTGGTGTTGCATGTGGTGGCAGAGGTAGACGAGGAGCGAATTTATACGCAAGATGGCAAACAACTTCCACAGTTGCAACTCTCGGTGCCTGCCTCGTTAAGAAGCAGATATGAGCAACTACAAAACGAAGAAACCTATCCACCTTGTTATCGTATCATTCCGCACGTACCCTTAATGACGGTGCATGCTTGGATGAACCGCCTAACGGTGGAGCGATTAGAAGCCAAAACAAGCAGATTGCGCAACTACCTTATGCGCACAGATGGCGATTGGGAACGTGCCTTCTTTATAGCCTTAGCGCGTAACTTTGGTTTTGGCGTAAATTCGCAAACTTTTGAGCAATGGGCGTTTACCATACACCCGCAGCAAATAGGCAAACATCGCGACGATATATTTCAGGTAGAAGCTTTTTTTCTTGGGCAAGCCGGCTTGCTCAGTGATAGTTTAGTTCCGCCCGAACGCCGCGATAGCTACTATATGCGTATGAAGACAGAATATGCCTTCTTAAGAAATAAATTCAATCTTCAGCCGCTCAACCCCAAGTTATGGCGTTTTGGCCGATTACGCCCTCAAAACTTTCCGCATGTGCGCCTTTCGCAGTTGGCACGCCTGTTTTCGGAGCGAAAGGTAGACTTTTCGCGTGTGCTCGAAACCCAAACCATCGACGACTTACGCAACCTTTTCAGAGTGGGAGTTACCGACTATTGGCGCACGCATTATGCCTTTGGCGAAGAGAGCAAAGAGGCCGAAAAACGTTTGCAAAGCTCGTCGCTCAACCTGCTAATTATCAACACCGTGTCGCCCACACTCTTTGCTTATGCTCGCGAACAGATGGATGAGGACATGGCAGAACGATCGTTTGATTTGCTCGAAAAACTGCCTGCTGAGCGCAACTATATCACGCGTAGTTGGGAGCGTGCAGGGCTCACGGTGGCACATGCTGCCGACAGCCAAGCACTCATACAGTTGCGCCAGGCTTATTGCGATGCCAAGGATTGCTTGCGCTGTCGCTTTGGGGCTGAGTATTTAAGAGCAAAAGTTGAGTAGGAAATAAAAATCACGATTTCGTCACACTCCATTATACAATAAAATTATCACTATAGTAATGCAATACGTCTTTGAACTCCCCTTTAAAGTGCGCGATTACGAATGCGATTTACAGGGCATCGTAAACAACGCCAATTATCAGCACTACACCGAACACACTCGCCATGAGTTTTTGCGTTCGCGCGGTGTAAGTTTTGCCGAACTTCACGAACGCGGTATCGATGCTGTGGTAGCCTCCATGCAACTGCGCTTTAAGGTGCCTTTGCGCAGTGGCGACGAGTTTGTGTCGAAGTTAGCATTAAAAAAAGAGGGCATTAAGTATGTATTTGTGCAAGACATTTACCGTTTGCCCGACATGAAACCAGCATTCAAGTCTACGGTCGAGGCCGTGTGTGTGGTCAATGGCAAGTTGAGCAATTGTGAAGAGTTAGACAAAATATGCTACTAACAAATTTCATAGCCTCACCCTTAATCCTTAAATGATAATAAGCTATGCCCAGTCGCGAAGAAACCGAAGAAATAATCTCCACACTCACCCTTACTCGGCTACAAGGCCTTACGCAGTCGCAGGCTTTGGCGCTTGTTCAGTATTATGGTAGTGCCACGCAAGCTTTGGCCGACAAGCAGTCGCCCGAACCGCATTGGGCTGCGCTATTGCGCAACACCTCGGCCGTAAGCATGGCACGCGATAGTGCCTTGGCAGAGTACGACTATTGCCAGCAACACCACATCCAAGTACTGCCCGTAACTAGTGTCGACTACCCAACGTTGTTGCAGAGCGACGAAGTGACCGACCGCCCATTACAGTTGTTTTATCGTGGTACGGGCAGTCTTAATCGGCGCCATATCATCAGTGTAGTAGGCACACGCCAAATAACCGAGTATGGCAAGCAGTTGTGTGTAGACCTAATGCGCGAACTTTCGCAGCTCTTGCCCGATGTGCTTATAGTGAGCGGGTTGGCCTATGGTGTAGACATCCATGCCCATCGTGCAGCATTGACCAATGGCCTTGACACGGTGGCTGTGTTGGCACACGGATTAGACCGCATCTACCCACGTATGCACCGCGACACAGCATTAGAGATGATGCAACATGGCGGACTATTAACAGAATACTTTACGCACACCAATCCCGATAAGGGCAACTTTGTTAGGCGCAACCGCATAGTAGCAGGCATCTCAACCGCCACACTTGTTGTTGAAAGTGCCAATCGTGGCGGGTCGCTCATCACAGCTACGCTGGCCAATAGCTATGGTCGCGAGGTACTTGCAGTGCCAGGCAGAGCCACCGACGAGTGTTCGGCAGGGTGTAACCAACTGATTTTTGAAAACAAAGCCACCCTTGTCACCACGGCGCAAAACATTGTAGATACCTTAGGATGGAAGTCGGCCATAGCCTCTAAGCAACCTGTACAGCCATCGCTATTTCCGCTCTTTACGCCCGAGCAAGAACAATTACTTGCTACAATGAAAACCGCCGACGAGTTTACGCTCGACCAACTTGTTTCGCTCACAAGGCTCTCCGTGTCGCACCTCACAGATATGCTCTTCGACCTTGAGGATGCTGCTGCCGTAAAGCGCATGCCTGGCAATCGTTATAGGCTATGCAAGTAGGGGCAGAGCATAAGCGCATGCCTTGCAAAAATGGCATGCATGCGTAATGTTGTACCCTAAGCATAGGTATGCTTCTGTTTATACTTACGTATTTAGTTGGCGTATC
>DJEH01000109.1:8952-25477 GCA_002431845.1 Prevotellaceae bacterium UBA5903
GGCCGTGATACGCCAACTAAATATGCATGTTCGGGTAGTAGCATGCGTAGATAAGCCTTGTAGAATACGTTTTTATAGCAATATAACTATATGATTATCAATGACTTTCATACTCATAATCTGTTGGCAAAGAACGCTATAATCAATGTGCCCAAAGAGTGGTTGCTCAGTCCCGAAAAGTTTGTTCCACAGCCCGAAGCCGTTTATTCGGTGGGCATACACCCTTGGTGGACCCTCGACGAGGCAGCTACTGCCCACATGCTAAAGGCTATGCCGCAACTGCTAAATCATCGCCAAGTGGTGGCAGTGGGCGAGTGTGGCATAGACCGTTTGCAAGGAGCCGATATTGAAGAACAGATAAACGTGTTTACTCAACAAGTGTACATGGCAGAGCAGTTTGGCATGCCCATCACCCTCCATATAGTGCGAGCATTCGACCTCTTGTTGCGCCTTCATAAGCAGTTACGCCCCACCACCCAGTGGACGGTGCATGGCTTTAGAGGCAAACCTGCACTTGCAGCCCAACTGCTCAATGCAGGTATCGACCTTAGTTTTGGAGCCAAACGTAATGCTGAAAGTTGGGCGCTAACGCCAACCAACAGAAGACATCTTGAAACCGATAGTGAATAATTATAAGTAATATGCAAAAATATTAGCATAAAATGTGATATAACGCTTTGTTTGTATTAAATAATGTAATATATTTGCAATGAAAACAATAGATATGCAAATAACTATGAATGTTTGTTGCATAAAGTTGATACAATAAATACTTGCTGTGAGAGAAGTTGCACGGAGGTGTGAATACAATGTTGGTTAATAAATACTCACCGCATGATGTGTACCAACCTTGACGACCTTGGGTAAAACACATATATAAGTTATAGGTATAAGGTAATGATTATTTAAAAAAGGAATAATGATTGTTTTAAGACAAAAAGAGCGGAGTCAGGCGAGATATCCTCTCTTTTTTTTGCGCTGTAAACGCGCATAAAATGTGTAAACCTCAATAATTTTACATAAAGAAATACGCTGTGGCACATAAGAAAAGCCAAAAGCACGTTTTACCACCACTTTTTTCGTAACTTTGCACTTATTAATAATTACTCAAAAACATTCTCACATACGATGAATTTTGTAGACGAACTAAAGTGGCGCGGCATGCTTCATCAGATGATGCCAGGCACAGAAGAACTTCTTGAAAAAGGCATGACCACAGCATACGTAGGTATTGACCCAACAGCCGATTCATTACACATCGGACACTTGTGCTCAGTGATGATGCTCCGCCATTTTCAACACGCCGGACACAAGCCTTTAGCGCTTGTAGGTGGTGCCACAGGTATGATTGGCGACCCTTCGGGCAAGAGTGCAGAGCGTAACCTATTGACCGAAGAGACGCTCCGCCACAACGTGGCTTGCATTAAAAAGCAATTGTCGCACTTCCTTGACTTTGACTCTGATGCACCTAATGCAGCAGAACTCGTTAATAACTACGACTGGATGAAGGACTTTAGCTTCTTAGACTTTGCTCGCGACATTGGTAAGCACATCACCGTAAACTACATGATGGCTAAGGATAGCGTGAAAAAACGTTTGAATGGCGAAGCACGCGATGGCTTGTCGTTCACTGAATTTACCTACCAATTGTTGCAAGGCTACGATTTCCTTCACCTATACGAAACGAAGAATTGTAAGTTGCAAATGGGTGGTTCGGACCAATGGGGCAATATCACTACTGGTACAGAACTCATTCGTCGCACCTTAGGAGCTGAGGCTGATGCATACGCACTTACTTGTCCGCTCATCACTAAGGCCGATGGCAAGAAGTTTGGCAAGACGGAGCAGGGCAACGTATGGCTCGATCGTCGTTATACCACACCTTATAAGTTCTATCAGTTCTGGCTCAATGTAGGCGACGAAGAAGCCGAACGCTACATCAAGATATTCACCTCGTTGCCTCACGAAGAAATCGATGCACTTATCGCTGCTCATCGTGCCGACCCAGGCCAACGCATCTTGCAGAAGAAGCTTGGCGAAGAGGTTACTTGCATGGTACACAGCCGCGAGGACTACGAGATGGCTCTCGAAGCATCCAACATCCTATTTGGCAAGGCTACAAAGGATAGCTTGCTCAAACTTGACGAGGATACTTTCTTAAGCGTGTTCGATGGCGTGCCTCACTTTGAGGTGTCGAAAGACCAAGCTCTTGGTGCAAAGGCTGTAGACCTCTTTGCCGAAGCAACCAAGTGTTTTGCCTCAAAAGGCGAAATGCGTAAGCTTACACAAGGTGGTGGCGTGAGCCTTAACAAGGAAAAGCTTGCAGCCTTCGACCAAGTGATTTCGGCCGATGACCTCATTGATGGTAAGTACCTATTGGTGCAACGTGGCAAGAAAAACTACTTCCTCATCACAGTGAAATAAGAGGCTTTTGTTTATAAAAAATATAAGCAGGTATTCAAAATTAATTTATACAATCATGTCCTATATTAATTGACATAATTTTGAACACCTAATTAAAAGCGTAACGCTTTTCTCCTCACCTTTGCTATGCTTTATGGCATGAGGTGAGTGAGAAAAGCGTTACGCTTTTGTGTTTATGCTGTCTGTAAGCGCTTTATTTGGGTGCAACCGAACAATCTATCGCAATCATAGCGAAGAAAGGCTCTTACGCAAAATAATGCGGCTCTCTGGGCCCATATTAAATAAGAGGTCTACAATGCTGAGGTTGGGCAAGAAGCCTGTGCGTGTAGCAAACACTTGATAGTAGGCAGTAGGGCGAAAAGCGCTGTCTGCATTGAGTGGCTTTTTGGGGCTGATAACGTTGCGCAAATCTGTACCCATAGCATCGTTGGGCACAACGTAGTCGTTGCTCACGATAATGTTCTTTTGCAGCGACAAGAGGTCTAACACGGTGTGGAGTAGCGCCTCGTTAAAATCAACAAGATACTTGTATTTCCTTTCATAAAAGCCTTTAAAATCGTCGGCATAGTATTCAAAGTATGGGCTACTTTCGTATGCCGATACCAAAGCCGTCCAGTGCAAGTGCTGCCAATTGCCGTGGTCTGAAATCATGATGTCGCGTGTGGGCGTGTGCGATGCTTCAGAGCGAATAATAGGCAATGTAAGCGCTTGTGGTCCCATAGGAGTGGCTATATAGCAGCGGTTGCGATAAGTTTGTTTTACATAATGTTCGCCTCTATCTTCTATAACTTGTGTGGCGGCATAGAGATGAGCATAATACTGAATAGGGGCTAAATAGGATGTGCTTGTTATCAAAACAAATAGAAGTTTTTAGAAAAAGAAAAGGGGAGAGGAAAGAGAAAGAGTAACAACGTTAGAATTTCTTGACAACCTTGCCTATGAGTGCATCATGTGGAACCATCAGAAACTCATTTTGCGCAATTTCTACCCAATAATAATCGCGTTGCATACGTACCTGTTGTAGGGTTTGCCCGTCGAGTTGCAGCAGTCCTTGGTGCGTAATCTTTAGGTGCTTACATGCCTCGAAGTGCGACATGATGTATGCCAACAATCGCAGATTAAAGGGGGTTATCCTCACGCTGTGGTTCTTGCTGGGGATGGTTATAGGCTGTGCGTCAGGACTTGTTTTGCCAGGTAAAATGCGTTGCTCAATAGGGTCGATCCAAACATTTTCGTTGGGCAAGGCTACGCATTTACCGCTCAGAACAACCATTTTGTTGCTCCCACTGGTGTCGATAGTGAACACCACTTCGTCGCCTTTTTGAGGGCTGCAATATCCCCACCGATGGTATCCCCAAAACTGTTCGCCAGGTGTGCGCAATCCGTACGAAACAAGGCTCACAAAAGCCTTTTGCTTATGTGGCAACGAAACGATTGACAGCAAAAAGAAACGCACTATGACAAAGAGAAATAAGACGATGAGAAAAGGCCTTATTCCTCCCAACAATCTCTTATGCTTGGTGAGAGATTGCGCATAACCTTGATGTTTCCACTTAAAGGATATTTTCATAGCGTATTTAAGTTGCCGTTAATAGTTGATGGTTTCAGCAGCTTTATATGTTGTATAAAAGGGGTGGGGAATAGGTGGATATTCCCCACTTGTTTACCCTTGTTCTTACTTAATGTCCCAAACCCGTTTGAACACTCTTTCCCAACGTACATGGCCGTCAAACCATCCATAATCGGGGTTGAGCGAGAGCCAAATAAAGAGAGGTTTGCCCACAATGTGGTCTTCAGGAACAAAGCCCCAGAAGCGAGAATCGGCGCTATTGTCGCGGTTGTCGCCCATCATCCAATAGTAATCAAACTTAAATGTATAGCTGTTTGAGGGCTTGTTGTTGATGTATATTTGTCCGTTTCGAACCTCAAGTTTGTTGCCTTCGTACACACGGATGGGACGCTCATAAATGGGTAGATTGTTGAGATTGAGCTTGAGTGTGGCACCTTTTTTAGGTATCCATACGGGACCATAATTGGCTGTGGTCCAATCCTTTACCATGTTTTGAGGGTAGAGCCAACTTGCTTCGGCAATGGCTGGCTTTATGGAGCTTACGTAGTTGGTTTGCTTGGTAAGTGCCGCTTTAACCTTACGCGTAAGGGGCATCCACACGGTGTTGCCGTTGCGTGTAGTGTAAAGGTCTTCGTCGGTAATGCCGAGTTCTTTTTTCAATTCAATAGGAAGGTCTTGCTTAAATGTTACCTCGTAAGCATATTGTGAGTTCTCTGGTTCACGATTGGGTTTGCCGTCAAGGTAAATGACATTGTTGCGTATTTGCAACGTCTGTCCTGGTAAGCCTACGCAACGTTTCACATAGTTCTCTCGGCGGTCGGTGGGGCGTGCCACAATGTCGCCAAACTGCTCAGGCTGCGAGCGCATATAAGCCACACCAGCTGCATAAACCTTCTTAAAGAAAGCTTGCTGCTCGTCGTAGCTCATAGAGTGGCTGAGCGATGCTGAGGCAGGAACAACTTGTTCGCCAGGCACGTTAGTTTGAGTGCCAAGCATCTGATCGCCAATTTGGTATGCCAAACGATAGTAGTCTTGGTTTTGCTGATTAAGGGCTACGGTATCGCCTGCAGGGTAGTTAAATACCACAATATCGTTGAGCTGTACATGCCCCAATCCTTTTACGCGGCGGTAGTCCCAATGCGGCCATGTGCTATAACTGCGGCAGTTGAACACAGGCAGAGTGTGCTGTGTGAGCGGCATAGAAAGAGGAGTTTGCGGTATGCGTGGGCCGTAAGAGAGTTTTGATACCAACAGATAATCGCCTGTAAGCAATGTTTTCTCGAGCGATGAAGAAGGTATAACAAAGTTCTGAAAAAAGAATTGGTTGAGAAAGTAAATGGCTACCAGGGCAAACACAATAGCGTCTACCCATCCCATGACGAAGCGTGTAGCTGGAGCAACTGCAGGGCTACGCCACCATCCCCAATTGATTTTTCGTGATACATAAAGGTCGTAGATAAAGGGAACAACAATGAGTCCCCACCATGAACCAACCCAATAAAGAAAGGCCAAATAAAGCACCATGACTATCGAAAACATCACCCATGATGGCTTTCGTTTATTGGCTTTTTTATTGTCTGTTGAATTTGAATATACAAAGTATTTGTTTGCTGACATAAGGTGTCTGTATGAGAATGTATAGGTATGAAAACGGGTGTTGTGTAGCTATTTAAAAATAGCTGATATGCATAGGCAAATTGTGCTGCAATGAAGCATATCTCCTTATGTTTTTTATAAATAGCACCAACAAACCATTTTGTTTTACTCTTAGAATTTAAAGAGATCGTCAGTAGACAACAATCCTTGGTGAGTAGCTGTAAATTCAGCTGCCAATACTGCGCCTAAAGCAAAGCCTTCGCGGTTGTGTGCTGAATGAGTAATTTGTATCATGTCGGCAGGCGAATCGTAGGTAATAGTGTGAATGCCTGGCACTTCGCCCTCGCGAATAGCGTCGATACGCAATAAATCCTTGGGCTGATTTTTGCTGCCAGAGATAGTTCCGTCTGCATTGTGAACTTCACCCTTCACCCAACCAGTTTTGCGGTCAAGTTCGTTGCACACTTGCTCGGCAAGGGTAATAGCTGTGCCACTTGGTGCGTCGAGTTTATGAATGTGGTGGGTTTCAACCTCGCTCACATCGTAAGTGGGATAAGCATTCATGATGCGCGCCAAATACTTATTGACGGCAGAAAAAATGGCTACTCCCAATGAAAAGTTAGAGGCCCAAAACAGCGTATTGCCCTCTTTGCATGCCTTGCGCACGTCGGCCTCGTGTTCTTTGAGCCATCCTGTACTACCGCTTACCACCTTAACACCTTGTTTCCAAGCGCGTAGATAGTTGCCATAAGCTGCTGTGGGATTGGTAAATTCAATGGCAACGTCTGCACTGCGAAAGGCGTCGCTATCAAAGTCTTGCATATTGTTGATGTCGATGATGCTAACGATTTCATGACCGCGTTGCAATGCTATTTGTTCAATCATGTGGCCCATTTTACCGTAGCCGATAAGTGCTAATTTCATGTCTTATATGTGTTTTGTATGTTATTCTAATTTGCAAAAATAATGTTTTATGTTGATATTCACAAATCTTGTCAAACGTTCTTATGCTTGATGGTAAAGGCATTTTTATATAAAACAAAAAAGCCGATTTCAAATGCTGAAATCGGCTTTTGGGTTTACTATTGCATGGGGTTATGCGTTTTCTTGTAGGGCTGCAGCACGAATGAGCGGACGTGTGCTTTCCATGATACTGAAAAGCTGGTCAATAGTTTCAGCACGCAACATGTCGATGCGTGTTTGCCTAAAGTTGGGTATGCCCTTAAAGATAGGTGTGGCTGCAAGATGGCGACGAATGTGCAGTATGCCTCTGTACTCATCAATTCTCTCAACACTTTGACGCACCTGCTCTTTTAGTACATCAAGCTTCCAATCAACGCTCATTGAGGGGTAATCGCTAGGTATTACATTGTCTATGTCGTGGTTGTTGTCAAGGTGCAAAGCGTCGTGAATTTCTTTAAAAATCCAAGGCCGTCCAAAGGTGGCACGTCCTACCATCACAGCATCTACTCCGTATTTCTCAAAGTTTTCAATGGCTTTTTGAGCAGAGGTAATATCTCCATTGCCAATGATTGGAATGTGCATGCGTGGGTTCTTTTTAACCTCGCCAATGAGGGTCCAATCAGCATCGCCATTGTACATTTGTGCCCTGGTTCGTCCGTGAATGGTAAGGGCTTTGATGCCACAATCTTGCAACTGCTCTGCCAATGGCACTATAATTTTATGGTCGGCATCCCACCCCAGTCGGGTTTTGGCAGTAACAGGCACATTTACTGCCTCTACTACGGCACGTGTTATCTCAAGCATACGAGGCACATCTTGCAACAATCCGGCTCCAGCACCTTTGCCTGCAACTTTCTTTACAGGGCAACCAAAGTTGATATCTAACACATCGGGGTGTGCACGTTCAACTACAATTTGAGCTGCATCGCGTACTGCTATTGGGTCTTTGCCATAAATCTGTATAGCCACAGGTCGTTCGGCATCGCACACAGTGAGTTTGTCTAAACTCTTATTGACCATGCGCACCAAAGCGTCTGCTGCTACAAACTCAGAATAAACCATTGAGGCACCAAGTTGCCGGCATAGCAAGCGGAAACCTATGTCGGTAACATCCTCCATTGGGGCTAACAACACGGGACGTGGACCGAGGTCTAAATTGCCTATTTTCATTGTTCTTATTTAGCTGTGTTGGGTAGTGTTTTAGTTTTTGTTTCTGTGGAGTATTGTTTTAAACTATACGTTAATAACAAAGCTCCTACAAGTATAAAGATAATGCTAAAGCACATGTTGGCTTCGGGTATATTGGGCAGACAAGCAAGAATCATTGCAAGGGTATTGTTGATAATATGGGCAGGCAAGCATAGGCGCAAATCGCCTGTACGCAAATACATCATACCAAGGGCGAAGCCTATGATTAAGGCTGCTGCACCTTGTGCAAGGTTTCCATGCACAATACCAAACAAAAGAGCGGTGATAAAGGCCGACAACCAACCAGCCACTTTAAGCCGATAGAGCGAGCGCAAAATGCCTACTCTAAACGTTAATTCTTCGGCAAGCGGGCCTATGATGCACATAAGTAACCAGCATAGCGGATTGCTTTTCATTTGCAAAAATAGGTTGGTGGTTCCATCGTCAGAAAGGCCAAAGTGCTCTATGATGCCCGAAGTGCCAATGGCAAGTAAAAGGGTTGAGGCAATAGCAAAAATTGTGTGCTGACGGCTGATATGCCGTGTTGTAAGTTCTCTTTTAATGGGTTTAAACTTGAATATGCTACTTATCTCAGGGGTCTCCACACTGCGTAGGCGCACAGGCTTTTCAACTTTGTAGAACCACCACCACAGACCAAATGCCAATAAACCTTCGCCAATAAGCATCGTTATGCCTAAGGTGACGGGCTGTATGCTAAGTTGTTCAAGGGGTAGTCCACTACCTATTTTATCAATATTAGAAAACAATAATGTTGCTGCTCCACATATAAGCTGAACGGCAATAAATAGGATAAAAACACTAATAGCGGTTATCATTCTTCAACATTTTCAGAGAGCATCTTTCTAACAGTAAGCTCGTCAATAGTTAGCTGTTTCTTAAGTTCTTCGGCACTCGCAAAACGATGCTCATCGCGTACTCTGCGATAGAAACGAATTTGCATGTGCTTGCCGTAAAGGTCGTTAGCATTGCAGTCAAGCAAGTGTGTCTCTATGGTTTGGTCGTTGCCATTGTTCATTGTTGGTCGCCAACCAATATTGAGCATTCCCATATAGTTGAAACCATCAATACAAGCTTTAACTGCGTAAACACCTCTGCCCGGAATAAGTTGTTCATCACAGTCGGGCTGTAGGTTTGCGGTGGGAAATCCAATTTCCGAACCCATGTGATGCCCTTTCACAATTGTTCCTTCAAGCATGTAGGGGCGTCCAAGGCAAGCTCTTGCCATTTCAACATTGCCTCCTATCAAGAACCTTCTGGTGGCTGATGAGCTTATTTGCAATTCATTTTCCTCAAACTTACGTTCTTTGATAACTTCTATACCAATCTCTTTTCCTTGCTTAACATAGTCTTTATAACCAGACGAGAGGTCAGAACCAAAGTGGTGGTCGTAGCCCACTATTAAACAACGAACATGGAGTTGCTTATACAGAACAATCGACATAAACTCAGCCGATGTAAGCATAGACATTTCGTGGTTGAAATGCAACATTACGCAGCCATCAATGTTTGTTTGTCGCAAAAGTTCAAGTTTTTGTTCGTTTGTAGTGAGTAGTTCGGGCCAATAAGGAACTTGCGAAAGTGCAAGGCGCGGATGCTCTTCAAAGGATATGACAATAGGCTGCAAGCCGCGTTTAAGAGCCTCACGCTTTACTTGCTCTATTAAAAATTGGTGTCCTTTGTGTACACCATCAAAAAAGCCAATAGCTGCACAGAAGCCTTGTTCGGGCTTTATGTTATGATTAAATGCATGGAAGGTGTAATTTGCCATAGTCATCAAAATATTTAAGCCATTCGCCGCCAGCAGGAGCTATATAGGCTTGTAGCCCACAACTGCGAGCAGCCTGGCAGTTTACCTCACTATCATCAAAGAATATAATATCGTTGGCAGGTACGTTAAGTTCGACAACAACTTTCTCAAACAATTCGGGAGCAGGCTTCTCTATACCTTCTCTGCACGAGAGAAAAATATGATCGAAAAAGTCTGTTACCTCCTTGCCTTTATACTTAAAAAAGATGTTTTTAGCCATATCCCAATGCACCTCATTTGTGTTGCTAAGTAGGTTTATAGAATAATGCTGCTTAGCTTTTAAAAGCATTTCAAGCCGTTCGTGCGGAACACTTACTAAAAAACTTTGCCATGCCTTTATTATTTGGTCATCGCTTGCAGTAGGGCAGTTGCAAAGTATGCGTAGTTCTTTACAAAAGTCGCTAATGCTAATGCGCCCTTGTTCAAGTAGAGAGAATATGCCACTTTGTTTGTAATCGCCAAGAAAGCCACTGATGTCAATGCCAATATGCGCAAAGGATTGTAGCACTCGTTTGCGGTCAAGGTCTACAAGCACTCCTCCAAAGTCGAAGAGCAGAACGGGATTATGCTTCATTGTTGTTGCTGACAATTTTATAGAGTTTGTCGCTTGGGCGCACCTTTTCAGTTACTGGTATAGCTACGCGCATACCCTTGGTGGCTTTTTCAACAGGCCCATTGTCGCCATGGATGTCGGTTGCTGTAAGATAGAGAGCCCCCGTTGTAGGACCCACAATGAGCAGTTTGTCACCTCGTTGAAATTCGCCAGCTTCGATTAAGAACTCGCCTACGCCAAGTTTTGAAAAATACTTTTGTCCTTTGCCAATATATTGTTTCTTTTCGGTTGCTGCAGAGCCATATACATTGCTCCATTCGCCGAGCTTTTGTCCAAGATAGTATCCATCCCAGAACCCGCGGTTGAACACAGTCTTTAAGCGTTCGGTCCATTGTTCTACTTTCTCTTTACAGAATGTGCCATTTTCAACAGCAGCAATGGCCTCTTTGTAACAAGATACTACGGTGTATACATATTCAGCGCTACGAGCACGACCTTCTATCTTGAACACACGAACACCCGCTTGCATCATTTTATCAATAAAGCCGATGGTCTTTAAGTCTTTGGGACTCATGATGTATTTGTTGTCTACATCCAATTCTATACCCGTTTCGCGGTCGCGCACGGTGTAGCTACGTCGGCACACTTGCATGCATTGTCCACGATTGGCAGAGCGGCCAAGATTATCGAGCGAAAGGTAGCATTTTCCGCTAACAGCCATGCACAAGGCACCGTGGCAGAACATTTCAATGCGTATGAGATTGCCCGATGGTCCACAAATATGCTCCTTCTCAATGGCTTCATGAATGTGTGCCACTTGTTCTATGTTGAGTTCGCGAGCAAGCACAGCAACATCGGCAAATTGAGCATAGAAACGTAGTGCCTCTACGTTTGAGATGTTCAGTTGGGTAGAAAGGTGCACTTCTTGCCCTATGCGGTTGCAATAGGTCATTACTGCCACATCGCACGCAATGATGGCTGATATGCCAGCTTCGTGTGCAGCATCGCAGATGTGGTGCATAAGTTCAATGTCTTCATCGTAAATAATGGTGTTTACGGTGAGATATGATTTCACACCATGTTCGTTGCATTGTGAGGCGATGTCTCGTAGGTCGTCAATTGTAAACTTGCTTGCACTATGTGCGCGCATGTTTAATGCTTCGATGCCAAAATATATAGAGTCTGCTCCAGCTTTTAGGGCTGCGGCAAGGCTTTCGCGCGAGCCCACAGGGGCCATTATTTCATATTGTTTCATATTGTGGATAATATGTGCTATAGAATGATATATCGTTCGTAAGTGTGGTGATGATAGTATTAAGCAATGACAGTGCCTTCGTTGCTTCCTATTTTGTCTGCTCGAGTAATGATAACACGACTTACGCCTGCAGATACTGCTGCCAGCGAGTTTTCAATTTTAGGCAACATGCCGCCTGATACGATGCCATCGGCTTTAAGTTGCTCAAAGCTGCTGTGGCTTATTGAAGTGATAACGCTACTTTCGTCATCGGGATTTGTGAGTACCCCTGCATGTTCAAAGCAGTATACAAGGGTTACATCAAAGTCGTTGGCAAGGGCTTTTGCCGTTTCTGCAGCGATAGTATCAGCGTTGGTGTTGAGCATGTGTCCCTCTCCATCGTGCGTAAGAGGTGCCAATATAGGCGTGATGCCCATATTGAGTAGTTGTTCAAGCTTAGAAGCGTTCACAAGGTCTACATCGCCTACATAGCCATAGTCTATGCCGTTTTTAAGGGGGCGTTTATGCGAATGAATAACGTTCATGTCGGCGCCTGTAAGTCCTAAAGCATTCACGCCACAGCTTTGCAGTTTAGCCACTAAATTTTTGTTTACAAGTCCGCCATATACCATTGTAACCACTTGCAGCATGGCCTCGTCGGTGATGCGTCTGCCTTCAACCATGTGCGTTTCAATGTTTAGTTGATTGGCAATTTGAGTGGCAGTACGTCCGCCTCCATGAACCAAAATTTTGTTTCCTTTAAGAGCACTAAAGTCTTGTAGCAGGCGGTTGAGTGTTTCGGGTGTTTCAACTATTTTGCCACCTACTTTTACTATTGTGAGTTGCTGTTTCATACTGCAAAGATACTAACTTATGTGTGGTTATAAACGTGTGTATTTGTTAAATGTTAAAAGGGGGTGGTTCTAAAAAATGCTTTTAGAACCACCCTCTGTCTATCTAAAAGAATATGCCCTCGTTGATGAGGCGTCGGATAGCGTCAGGGTCTTTGTTGGGGCAAATCATGAGTGTGTTGCCTTGTTGTGCTACGATAAAGCCATCGAGCCCTGCTATAACAGCTTTCATGTTGTCTGGTAGCCTTACCATGCAGTTTTGAGTACCAGAGAACAATACTTTAGAGCCACCGCTCACAGCGTTACCATCAACGTCTGTGTGCGACACTTCGTGCAACTCAGTCCAGCATCCCACGTCTGCCCATCCAAAATCGCACGCTTGCACCACTACGTTGTCGCTATGTTCGAGTACAAGCAAGTCTACGCTTTTAGGCATTCCTTCGGGGATGCAAGAGCGGGCATAGTCTACTTCTTCAGCCAGGGTGATGGTTTGCTGAGCCACCTCTTTCACGGGGCGGTCGGCCTTGTTGGATAGGTGAGCGAGTAGGGTGCCCATTGTGCTTCCTTTCCACATAAAGATGCCTGTGTTCCACAGAAACTCGCCACTGTCCATAAACATTTGAGCATAGTTTGTTTCGGGTTTTTCGCTAAACGATTGCACCTTGTATAGGTCCTTGCTCACTTCGACGCCCATCTGTATGTAGCCGTAGGCAGTGTTAGGGTGTGTGGGTTTTACGCCCATAGCCAATAGGCAGTTGTTAGTGTCTACATAGTTAAGTCCTTTGAGTATTTGCTCTTTAAAGCGGCCAAAGTGTTGTACAATTTGGTCGGCAGGCGATACAATTACGTTGGCGTTTTCATTGTCGAGAACGGCATGCCATGTGCCCCAAACGGCAGCAGGTGCAGTGTTTAGTTGCACGGGTTCGGGCAGTATGTTTTTTATATCAACTTCGGGCAGCTGTTGGCGCACCAAGGGCACATAGTTTTGGAATGTTGATATAAAAATATGGTCGGTTGGAATGAACTGTGCAAAGCGGTCAAACGTTTGTTGCAAGAGTGTTCTTCCTGTTCCAAAAAAGTCAATAAATTGTTTGGGATGTTCCTTTTTGCTGGCGGGCCACAAGCGTCTGCCGTTGCCTCCAGCCAAAATGATGCAGTAGTTGTTATTGTTTGTTTCCATCATTTAAGGATGTTGTTTGAGCGTTAGTACATAGTGTGTGTTATGCCAAATGATAGGTGGTGAATGCATCAAAAGCACATCATCTGCTTAATGGAAATGGGGTTAACACGTTGCTAAGATAATGATTTTTTTGTACTATTGCTTGTTTTTGTGTTTTTAAAAATTCTAAAAAGTACTTTTAGAATGTTCATACAGAAAAAAGGCACACATGCTTAAGATATGAAAACGAGTTGTTTGCATCAAGGGGGCTCACCTACAGACAAGATAATGTCTATGTGTGTGCCCCCTTGGTGTTGATAGTTGTTTTAGGGTACGGGGTCATATCCGCTTCCTCCCCATGGATGACAGCGCAAAATTCGCCTAATTGCCAAATATAGTCCCTTTATCGGCCCGTGCTTCTTTAGTGCTTCTACAGCATATTGCGAGCATGTTGGTGTGAACCTACAACTGGGTGGAGTGAGCGGCGATATAAACTTTTGGTAAAAGCGTATAGGCAGAATAAGCAAGCGGGTTAGCAAGTTCATGAGGGATGTGTATTTTAAAGATGCAACGAAGTTATATTTGCAAGCATGGGCTTACAATTCGTGCTGAACTTTGTCGGCAATTCTTTGTAGTGCGCTACGCATGCGTGTGCTTACAATGTCTGATTTGATGGGCTTATTTGATAGCCATATAAACGCTATGTGCACAGCTTTGTCGGTTGGTAGAGCGTTGAGTAAAATGCTTTTTTGCAGTCGGTAGGCTTCGCGCAACTGCCTTTTGGCCCTATTTCGGTCTACTGCATGCTTAAAATGCTTTTTAGACACACTGAGCAATATTTTGGCTTGTGGTCCTTTGCCGTTGTAGTCTATCAGTCGGAACGTGGCTCGCAGAGGAAACATGCTCATAGATGAGCATCCAGCGCTAAAAAGCACTTCGATTTCGGATTTCAAGCACAAGTGTTCGCATTTTCTAAAGGTGAAGCGTTCCATATAGATAGGTGTTAAAAGAGTGATAGCCCCATCTTGCATGTTGCGTGGAGATGAGGTTTTAAAATGCAAAAGGTAAAAGTCTGTAGTATGGTGTTTACTATCAACTTTTACCTTCTCTGTATGTTTTGTGGTTGAGAAAGAACGCGTGTTTGTATTATTTGTTCTTCTCTAAGTACATTTCAATAGCGGCCGTCATAGAGCGTGCTTGAGGTGTAGGAGCAAAGAGGTCACAACGCAATCCTGATTCCTCAATAGCCTCTTTTGTCACATTGCCAAAGCATGCCAACTTTACTTCTCCTTGCTTAAAGTTGGGGAAGTTTTCAAGTAGCGATTTTACTCCAGCAGGTGTAAAGAGCACAATCATGTCAAAGTCAAATGGTTGGTCTTTGGGGTACTCGTCTGTTACGGTACGATACATCACGCATTCGGTATGCTTAAGCTTCTTGTCGTTGAGCAAGCGTGCTATATTATCGTCGTGAACATCTGATAGAGGCACCAAGTAGTTTTCGGTTTTGTGTTTAGCCATCACTGTTACGAGCTCAGGCCAACGTCCAGTGCTACCAAAGAATACCTTTCTTTTGCGGTACTGAATGTATTTCTGAATGTATAGGGCAATAGCTTCAGAAAGAGCAAAGTACTTCATTTCTTCTGATAGCGTGATGCGGAGTTCCTTGCATAGAGTAAAGAAATAGTCAACCGAATGGCGTGATGTGAAAACAATCGCTGTATGGTCAAGTATTTGCACTTTCTGTTGGCGGAATTCGCGTGCTGATAAGCCTTCTACTTTGATGAAAGGATGGAATGTAAATGCCACATCTTCTTTCTTTTCGATGTCGAAGTAGGGCGACTTTTCGGAAGTGGGTTTCGGCTGTGAAACAAGTATCTTCTTAATCATGATTGCCTTTCAGCTTAATGGGCAGCTATTCATTAAAGTGTAGGATAATGATAATCTAACGTAGATTTTAGTATCACTAACTTTAAAGCTGTCATAGGTTGCGTCTTATGTTGTTAGTTAATTGTAAGTAAAAAGTTGTTTGCGTAAATTAATGCGCGGAAAAGAATGAAAATCGGTACGATTTCAAGGGTGCAAAAGTACAAAAAAAGATGCACAAAGGCGAATGTGTAGTTGAAAAATATGTGGTGGCACTTGTAAAACAGCAGTATCTTGTCGGCTATTACGATACAGGCAAAACAGATGGCTGTGTTTTGGTAATTAAAGTCGAAGTATACTACTAAAAGTGCTAATGGTAGCAAGGCTATGCCCATGCCCAACACGCACAGTAGGTATGATTCGTTCCACTGTTCATTCTTTTTGCGGTCGAAGAATATGTTGTTTACAAAGTTGTATATGGCTATTTTCAGTGCAAAGTATAAGCAGCATATTCCCATCGACACGCCCAACACTTTGTAGGGCGATAGTTGGTTGAACACCTCTGTTTGGAACTCTTGTGTATGGTCAAAAAAGAGTATTGCCAGCAAGAAGCAAGTTTGAAAGATAAGGAACACCTGCCCGCGCAGTTCGGTCTGTGTACGTTCGGAGAATAGGTTCTCACGTTGTCGATACAAGAAGAAGTTTTTTATTTGCTCGTGCAGGTAATGCCTTGAGAGTGATACAACCCATACCATCAAGAAGAAACTTACCATTAGGATAATGGTTACGATGTCGTCTGTGCGAAATTGGTAGGGAACAGGGTCGCCAGCCATGCCTGTGGGCTTTACGCCTACAAAGGTAGAGTCGGTGATGTGTGTAATGCTGTCGAGCTCTTGGGCAAATTTGCCTTTCTCTGTGTGTATAAGTCCCTGCTGCCAATAGTCGTTGTTGAGCAGTTGCGGCTTCATTTGCAAGGGTTGCCCTGGAGCAAGAGGCTTCATTTCCTTGGGGTTGGGCGGTATGGTGTCTGCAGCTTGATTAGCAAGTGGTTTTTTGCGCAGTTTGCGCATAGGTTGTGCTTGCTCTTGTGACTCGTTCTCAGCCTTTTCAGCAGTGCTTATAGAGTCGGTTACGGCACACGCAGTTGCGGCACAACCATGTGTGTCAGTCGAGCCCATGACAGGTGTGCTTATAGAGGTTATGAAATAGAATGTTCGTGCCATAAGTAGAGGTGAATGGTTGGTTGTAAGTAGGTGTTCAAAATTATTATATGAATGAATCTTTTTATTTTCACAT
>DJEH01000154.1:0-25813 GCA_002431845.1 Prevotellaceae bacterium UBA5903
TTCTTCCCATTTGGCGACAACATTGAACGCGCCCACAAAAGTGGTGTTCAGTATGTTGCCCAAGCAGGTGGTAGTGTCCGCGACGACCATGTAATTGCTACATGCAACAAGTATGGCATGGCCATGGCATTCACTGGTATTCGCCTATTCCACCATTAATTTATAAAATAACAGATTGTTTGGTACTTTTGCATTTAGAACAACCACAAAGTACCAAACAATCTATACAAACTCTTAAGTATGTTTTCAATATTTATATAATCGTATGCTAACTTTTTAATATAAATATTGAACATTTACTTATCCAAACAACATCGTTATGACCATTAACAGAAAAGCCTCAGACGAAGAAATAACACAGGCCATGATGGTGGGCATCACCTTTAAGGGAGCCAAACTTAAAAAAGGCACCAATGAGCCAAAAATCAAGACTAAGGCTAAAAAGAAAACCTACATCACAGGATTACATGGTTCTGGTTCCGCTAAGAAAAAGGCCGAAATACGTCAGCGCAGGGCCAACAGACACAAGAACAAATAAGAGAACCATATACTTTATGTTCTCTACGAGAGTTTAAACACCTTAAAGCATAAATGACAATGCTCTAAAACACCTTAAATAAGGCTGTAACAAGCAATCATTTTAACTTTAAGGCGCTTAAACTCTATTTTTATGCCATTCTTTCAATGATTTTATGTAAGTTTGCATATAAAAATACGTTATTGAAATTATGTCTTGCATACTAAATATTGAAACATCAACCAATGTATGCTCCGTTTCGCTTTCACAAGATGGAGTATGTTTGCACGAGGAAGTAGACTTTCAAGGTCCCTCTCATGCACAAGTTCTAGCAGGTTACGTAAAAGAAGCTGTATCATTTGCCGATAGCCATGCAATTCCCATCGATGCTGTAGCCGTAAGCAAAGGTCCTGGGTCATACACAGGTTTACGGATTGGTGTGTCCGAAGCCAAAGGTGTTGCCTACGCTCGCGATGCCAAATTACTCTCGGTTGAAACGCTCAAGCTCCTAACCGTCCCCGTACTATTAGGACACGACGAACTTCCAGATGATGCACTACTCTGTCCAATGATAGATGCACGACGCATGGAAGTATATTGTGCAGTATACGATAGAGCGTTACGCGAGATAGAGCCTACACGTGCCATGGTTATTGATGAAAACTCTTTTAAAGAGCTACTTGACAAGCACCCCATCTACTTTATGGGCAATGGAGCTGACAAGTGTACCGACACCATCAAACATCCCAATGCACACTTTATAACGGGCATTGTGCCAAGAGCCAAAAACATGATACCCCTTGCCGAAAAAGCAATGGCATGCGAGCAATTTGAAGATGTGGCATACTTTGAGCCATTCTATCTAAAAGAATTTGTTGCAACCAAAAGCAAAAACCATCTTATTTAAGAGCTCATTCTATCTGATTTTTTAATTGTATTAAGACATAAAGAAGAATGCAAGCAAGAGCCAACATCAAGAAATCTACAAAACACGATTTGCATGCCAACTCGCACTTGCGCCTCAACCTCTACCCATTAATTAATGACAGAAAACAACTCTTTTGAATACACAATGCCCCACCCCCAAAGTGAGGAAAAAAACGAATACAACACCACACGCGAAAAACTAAAACTGCCTGAATACGGCCGTTTGGTTCAAAACATGGTGGAGTATGCGCTAAAGATTGAAGACCGCAATGAGCGACAAGCCTATGCCGAAGCCATCGTAGACGTAATGATAGGCTTAAACCCCAAGATGAAAGATGTGCCCGATTTTCAGCACAAAATTTGGGATCATTTGGCATATATTGCCGACTACAAGTTAGACATTGACTACCCCTTCGAAATTACAGAGCATAAAGGCATAGGTTTTAAACCAGAGCGCCTTTCCTATCCTAAAAGTAGCATCAGATTTAGACACTATGGCCGTTTGATAGAAAAGGCTATTAGCGAACTCAAAGATATGCCTGATGGACAAGAAAAGGAGGCTTTCATACGCCTAGTAGCCAATCGCATGAAGCGCAATCTTGCAGACTGGAAAGGTGATGGTGTACAAGACTCTAAGGTGGCTCGCGACATAGCCTTCTATACCGAAGGCAAAGTGCAACCCAACTTCTCTACCCCAGGAGAAGAACTAATGACCATTGGTGAAAATCGTTTCAGAACTAGAAAGAATAAAGGTTTCTTTTAATTTTTGATTGAGTCTCATTACGAAATAAAAAGTGGTTTTTAAGCTACAAATAGAGACAAATGCGTCACGTTCTGAGCATATAAAAAAGATTGATTAAAACACTAAATCCCATTAAATGAGTACGTTTATCATTGAAGGCGGACACCGACTAAAAGGCGAAATAACTCCCCAAGGAGCAAAAAACGAAGCTTTACAGGTAATTTGTGCCACGCTATTAACCCAAGAGGAGGTTCGTATTCAAAACATCCCTAATATATTAGATGTGAACAACCTCATTGCACTTCTTGAAGAAATGGGAGTGTCTACGAAATGGAATGGCGAAGGTGATTGCTCGTTTTGTGCCGCCAACATCAACCTTGACTATCTGCGTAGCAATGAGTTTCTTGAAAAGTGTTCCAGACTACGCGGTTCGGTGCTGCTCATAGGTCCACTTACAGCAAGGTTCGGAACTGCAACCATAGCCAAGCCTGGTGGCGACAAAATTGGTCGCCGACGTCTTGATACCCACTTTTATGGATTACAAAAATTAGGTGCTCGTTTCTTCTACGATGAAGATGCTGGTA
The DNA here is from genome assembly GCA_002431845.1 of Prevotellaceae bacterium UBA5903. Lineage (GTDB taxonomy): Bacteria > Bacteroidota > Bacteroidia > Bacteroidales > Bacteroidaceae > Alloprevotella. Next base: position 2,771 of record DJEH01000154.1, read on the forward strand.
CCTACCACATTGAGGCCCAAAAACTTAAAGGCACTTACATGCTACTTGATGAGGCTTCAATTACCGGAACCGCCAACATTATCATGGCAGCAGTACTTGCCAAAGGTACCACCACCATTTACAATGCTGCATGCGAACCCTATATCCAACAATTGTGTCATTTGCTCAATCAGATGGGGGCACGCATATCGGGCATTGCCTCAAACCTTATCACCATAGTAGGCGTAGAAAGCTTACACAAGGCCACGCATCGCATTCTACCTGATATGATAGAAATAGGTTCGTTTATCGGCATGGGAGCAATGGTTGGCGATGGACTTATCATTCGTCAAGCAGGTGTGAAGCAATTAGGAATTATTCCTGAAGCCTTCAGACGCTTAGGCATTAAGTTATACATTAAAGGCGACGACATCCTTATACCCGCACAAAAGCACTATCAGATAGAATCATTTATCGATGGTTCGTTTATGACGCTTGCAGATGCACCATGGCCAGGTCTCACCCCCGACCTCTTGAGTGTGCTAATTGTGGTAGCCACGCAAGCACGCGGCACCGTGTTGTTCCATCAAAAGATGTTTGAAAGCCGACTTTTCTTTGTAGACAAACTCATTGACATGGGGGCGCAAATCATTTTGTGCGACCCTCATCGTGCCGTGGTTGTAGGTCACGACCATAAAATTAGATTGCGCGGTCGGCGTATGGTTTCGCCCGATATCCGTGCAGGCATTGCGCTTCTTATTGCAGCATTGAGTGCCGACGGCACAAGTCGAATTGACAATGTAGAACAAATCGACAGAGGATACGAACGCATAGAAGAGCGTCTTAACGCATTAGGAGCACACATTCAACGCATAAAATGATAGTGCATAAAGCCAAACTTTATCAACACAAAATAGCAAATTATGATCCGAAACGACGAAGTCTTTAAAATAGGGTATATTACCAAGCATCGTGGTCTACGAGGCGAAGTTGAAATGTCGTTTACCGATGATTGCTTCGACACTGGTAGCGCCGACTACCTTGTTCTCGACATGGATGGCATCTTTGTACCATTCTTTTGGGAAGAATATAGTTTTAAAAATAACGACACTGCCATACTTAAGTTCGAAGACATTGAAAACGAGCAGCAAGCCCGCAAACTCGTAGGGCATGTTGTGTATTACCCCAAAGATCATTTAGCAGAAACCAATGCAGACGAGGCTACTATGCTCTCATCGTATAAAGCTCTTACAGGTTTTAGCGTTTCGGACCAAGAGGGCAAGCCTTTAGGCACAATTTTGCAAGTTGATGATACTTCATCCAACATTCTTCTCACCATCAAAAACGAGGATGGAACAGAGGTAATGGTGCCTTTTCACAATGACTTTCTGCTACATTTCGACCTCCGTGAGCGCACCCTTCAACTTCACCTCCCCGAAGGACTTTTAGATTTAAACCAAGCATAAACATCTCTCCTATAACAAGATGAAAAAAATAGCCATTCTCGGCTCTACAGGGTCTATTGGCAAACAGGCTCTTGACGTTATAAAGCAACATCCCGACCAATTTGAAGCACACGTATTAACAGCTGGCAACAATGCAGAGCTCTTAATAGAGCAAGCCATTGAGTTTCAGCCAGATAGCGTAGTTATAGCCAACGAAAGCAAATACGACCTCGTATCGGCTGCACTTCAAAACTATCCGATAAAGGTTTATGCCGGAAGCGAAGCTCTATGTCAAGTTGTTGAAAGCAAAGCCATTGACATAGTACTCACTGCAATGGTGGGATTTGCAGGTCTGCGCCCAACCATTGCAGCCATCAAAGCGCACAAGACATTGGCACTTGCCAACAAGGAAACGCTAGTTGTGGCTGGTAGCATCATCCAAAAACTATGCTTTGAAAACAAAGTGCCCATTCTACCCGTAGACAGCGAGCATTCTGCCATATTTCAATGTCTCAACGGCGAGCAATACAACCGCATACAGCGCATATTGCTCACAGCCTCTGGCGGGCCATTTCGAAAAATGTCTAAAGAACAACTTGAAAGCGTTACACCAGAACAAGCACTCAAACATCCCAATTGGAAGATGGGAGCTAAAATTACCATCGACTCTGCTAGCATGATGAATAAGGGTTTTGAAATGATTGAGGCACATTGGCTTTACAACGTGGCGCCCAAAGACATTCAAGTGGTTGTTCATCCCGAAAGCGTTATACACTCGGCCGTAGAGTTTGAAGATGGTGCAGTCATTGCACAACTCGGCACTCCCGATATGCGTCTGCCCATACAGTATGCATTCAGTTTCCCAAAGCGTTTACCACTTCAAACCGAACGACTCAACCTGTTCAAGTTACAATCACTTCATTTTGAAGAAGCCGATACTATGCGCTTTCCATGTTTGCGCTTGGCTTACGAGGCCATCGAGCAAGGTGGCAACATGCCATGCATTCTTAACGCAGCAGGCGAAATAACCAATTTGGCCTTCCGTAACAAGCAAATTGGATTTATGGACATGCCCAAGTTTATTGAGAAAGCCATGAGCGAGGCGCAATTTATTGCCGCTCCCACCCTTGACGACCTATTTGCTACCGACAAAGCAGTTAGAGAACTCACTCAAAGCTATATAGGCTAATTTCTCTCCAACTCTATTCTGAAACATATTTTTAATCACATATCATAACACTTCATCAACAGTGGAAGTATTCTTAATCAGAGCATTACAGCTCATACTCTGCTTTTCGTTACTCATTATTCTGCACGAAGGCGGACACTTTTTCTTTGCTAAACTCTTTAAGGTGCGCGTTGAAAAATTCTGCTTATTTTTTGATCCTTGGTTTACGCTTTTAAAGTTCAAACCCAAAAAGAGTGATACCACCTACTGCCTTGGATGGCTCCCTCTTGGAGGCTATGTAAAGATATCAGGAATGATAGACGAGTCGATGGATAAAGAGCAAATGAAACAGCCCATAAAGCCATGGGAGTTTAGAGCTAAACCCGCATGGCAGCGTCTGTTCATCATGATAGGTGGTGTATTGGTAAACTTCATTACAGCTCTTGTTATCTACTCTGCCGTGCTCTTTACATGGGGCGAAACCTATGTGCCTATACGCAACATGAGCAATGGATTTAAATTTAGCGAGCAAGCTCAACGTTTAGGCTTTCGCGATGGCGACATACTTATTAGCACCGACAACAAGACCTATAAGCAGTTTGATGCCAACATCTATCGCGACCTAAGCGAAGCGCATCGTGCCATAGTGATACGCGGAAACAAAACAGTTGAAATAGCCATGCCAGGCAATCTCAATATGCTTGACATGATAAAGCAACAACCACGCTTTATCGAACCTTTAGTCCCTTCTAAGGTAGATAGTGTTATAGCGGGTAGTGCAGCAGACAAGGCTGGTATCAAAGTTGGCGACCATATAATAGGCTTCAATGGCAAGAACTTCACCACTGTCAACGACTTCAACATTGCACGTGGAACGCTCAACGACATGCTTGCAGCGGCATCGCACCAAGATAGCGTAAAACTGCGCAATGCTACAATCGTAGTGCAAAGAGCCAATAGCGTACAGACTGATACGCTCCATGCCTTACTGAGTGCCGATTACCAACTTGGCATTGCATGGTATAATCCCATGAAGAGCGACTACAAGACAGTTACTCAACATTTTAGCCTCATTGAGAGCATACCCGCGGGCATATCGCATGGTTGGAAGGTATTGGTTGGCTACGTAGACGATCTCAAATACCTATTCACCGCCGATGGAGCTAAAAGTGTAGGTTCGTTTGGTGCTATCGGTAGCCTATTCCCCACCTCATGGGATTGGTGCCGTTTTTGGGAACTCACGGCTTTCATATCTCTAATGCTTGCTTTTATGAATATTCTGCCCATTCCTGCGCTTGATGGTGGCCACGTCTTCTTCCTACTCATCGAGATTCTCACACGCCGCAAGCCCAGCGAAAAGGTATTAGAGCGTGCTCAAGTTATCGGTATGAGTCTGTTGCTCTTGCTCATGGCATTTGCCATTTTCAATGACTTCAGAAACTTTTTATTTTAATCCATATACGTGTGTATGGACCATTGTTTAAGCCAATGCTCCACATACTGATATACAATAAAAGCAAGGTTAGTTCAAGCCCTATAAAACGAGTTTCGAACTGGCCTTCTTTTATTTTCAAATGCTCATGAATCGAAAAAAAACAAACGAACTCTGTCGTAGTCGTTTTTTTTCGATTCATGAGCACATTACAGTAACACTCTGAAAATCAATAACTTACAAATTATAAAAACAACTTTATTTACCACATTCACATAAGGATACGTATCCTAATACCGTAAGGATACGTATCCTTACACCCTAAGAACACGTATCCTAATACCCTAAGAACACGTATCCTTATGTGCTTATAAACGTGTTATAACAATGCTATAACACGTTTATAAGCATAAAAGACACACTGAACAACCTAAAGTGATAAATATAAGATTACACTCCAACCATAAATATGTTAAATTAATTAACATTTCATTTCTATTTGGAGATTTTAAAATGTCAATAAAAGTTCACAAAAAAATACTCGCATCCGCTGTATATCACTCTGCTATTGTCCAATCCAAAAAGGGAGCAACACCCACGTGATGTCGCCCCCCAAAATATTACCTTAGAACTCAAAAATTCACAATACTGAGTGAGTGTCCATAATTAATAGAGATGAATTTACGCAGTGTTTTGTTCAGAAGCATAAACTAAAGAGCAAGCATGTAGGCTACGCAACTAAATAAGTTTGTGCATGCATACTAAACAATGGGTAAAAACATAACTATCCATTTTGGTACAATTGTTAATCTTAAAAACATATTACTTGTCAGCCGATGTTTTTTTTATAGCATCACGAATTTCACGCAGTAGCTTCACTTCCTCACTTGGCTCTGCAGGTGCGGCAGTCTTAGTGGGTTCTTGTGCCTTTTTGCGCGAAAGCTTCATAATAAGGCGCACAAGCATAAACACACAAAAAGCTATAATAAGGAAGTCAAAGCAAGTTTGTAAAAAGTTGCCATAAGCAATGCACACTGGTTCACCTCCATCGTTGAGAGGATTAACCGGAAGTTCATACTTAAGGTCCTTAAAATCGATGCCACCAATAAGCCATCCTATAGGCGGCATAATCAAGTCATTAACAATTGATGAGACAATCTTACCGAAAGCACCACCAATGATAACACCAACTGCCATATCGACAGCATTGCCCTTTACAGCAAAATCTTTAAACTCTTGAAGGAAAGAAGATTTCATCTTTTTATAAAAATTTAATCATTAAACATACTGCAAAAATAAAAATGATTTTGTATTTTTGCGGTGGAAAAAGAGAAAAAGTGATAATGCCTTGAAAGCAAGACCACTATTTCGATATTTCTATACAGAGAGTATTAACTGAAATATTAACATTTAAATAGTTAATTCATAACTTTAAAATCATGATCAAAGTAGGTATTAACGGTTTCGGTCGTATCGGCCGTTTCGTATTCCGCGCAGCTCAAACTCGCAACGACATTCAGATTGTAGGTATCAACGACCTTTGCCCAGTAGATTACTTGGCATACATGCTTAAGTATGACACAATGCATGGTGCATTCCAAGGCACTATCGAGGCAGACGTTGAAAAGAGCGAGCTCATCGTAAACGGCAACCATATCCGTGTAACTGCTGAACGTAACCCAGCTGACCTTAAGTGGAATGAAGTTGGTGCTGAGTATGTAGTTGAATCTACAGGTTTGTTCCTTACTAAGGAAAAGGCTCAAGCTCACATCCAAGCTGGTGCTAAGTACGTAGTAATGTCAGCTCCTTCAAAGGACGACACTCCTATGTTCGTATGCGGTGTAAACTTCGACAAGTATGTTAAGGGTACTCAATTCGTATCTAACGCATCTTGCACCACTAACTGCTTGGCTCCTATCGCTAAGGTATTGAACGACAAGTTCGGTATTGTTAATGGTTTGATGACTACCGTTCACTCTACTACTGCAACTCAGAAGACTGTAGATGGTCCTTCTCTTAAGGACTGGCGTGGTGGCCGCGCAGCTAGCGGTAACATCATCCCTTCTACTACTGGTGCTGCTAAGGCTGTAGGTAAGGTAATTCCTGAACTTAACGGCAAACTTACTGGTATCTCTATGCGTGTTCCAACTTTGGATGTATCTGTAGTTGACTTGACTGCAAACCTCGCAAAGCCTGCAACTAAGGAAGATATCTGCAAGGCTATGAAGGAAGCTTCTGAAGGCGAACTCAAAGGTGTACTTGGCTACACTGAAGATGCTGTTGTATCAAGCGACTTCCTCGGCTGCACTAACACTTCTATCTTCGACGCTAACGCTGGCGTTTACCTCACTGATACTTTCGTAAAGGTTATCAGCTGGTACGACAACGAGATCGGTTACTCTAACAAGGTTCTCGAACTCATCGCTCACATGGCTAAGGTTAATGGCTAATTAGTAGCGAAAGTTCTACCTTGAACTTTAACAAAACAGCCGCTGCAATGCAACTTTCGTATTGCAGCGGCTATTTTTTAAGAAAATCCTCACAGTCTCTTCCACCCCACCCAATACATAATATAATGTCCTCATTAAGCAAGTTGCTGCTCAAAGTACAGAAAGCTAAATAAGACCACCCCCTATATCATACACCCTCACTACCATGGATTTAATAACTATATTAGGCCCTACCGCATCAGGCAAAACAAGCGTAGCCGTAAAATTAGCGGCTCAAATTGATGCCGAAATAATAAGCGCTGATAGCAGACAAGTGTATCGACGTATGGACTTAGGCACAGGCAAAGATATTGACGAGTATACAATATGTGGCAAAAGCATACCTTATCACTTGATAGATATTGTTGAACCTGGCACAAAATACAACGTATACGAGTATCAAAAGGACTTTCTCAAAGCCTATAACAACATCCGTAAAAGGGGGAAAAAGGTGATTGTATGTGGAGGCACTGGTTTATATCTTGAAAGCATTTTGCGTAGCTACCGACTCTCGCCCGTTCCACAGAACGAAGAACTTAGAAATAAGCTGAAAAACAAAACATTAGAGGAACTTACCTGTATTCTTAAACAATATAAATCGCTGCACAACACAACCGATGTCGACTCTGCACAACGAGCCATTAGAGCCATCGAAATAGCCGATTATTATCAACACACCCCCATTGACGATCGCCCCTTCCCAACGCTAACATCGTTCAACATCGGCATTGATATAGACCGTGAGACACGTCGAGAACGCATAACCAAGAGACTTAAACAACGGCTCGACAATGGTATGGTCAATGAGGTAAAAGCTCTACTCAACGAAGGCATCCCTCCCGAAAATCTTATATATTACGGACTTGAGTATAAATATCTCACCCTCTACGTTATTGGTAAACTAACATACGACGATATGTTTAAGCAACTCGAAATTGCAATACACCAATTTGCCAAACGACAAATGACCTGGTTTAGAGGTATGGAAAAAAGAGGTGTGCCGATCCATTGGATGAAAGCAGATGAGGTTTCACCTCAAGTGATAGTTTAAGCAGGAGTTCTAAAACAACAACCCCTATCCATCAAAACAAATCATCTTGAAGCATTATGCCAACAAAGCAATGGGGAGTAATCTATAGTCCCAAGAAGAACTCATTCAGAACGCATCGCCGTTGGAAGAAAATATTGCACTACCTAAACGAAAGGGGGGTAGACTTTGACTACGTACAAAGCGAAAAACCAGCATCAGTAGAGCGTCTTGCAGCCATGATGACGCGAACTGGCTACAACACCATCATAGTTGTTGGCGGAGATGCTGCACTTAACTATGCCCTTTGCGGTATTATGCAAACACCATCACCCACGGGAAAACACCCCACCATAGGTGTTATCCCCAATGGTTACGTCAATGACTTTGCAAAATATTGGGAGATGAATGCCGACAACTACAAGGCGAATATAGATGCTATATACCGCTATCACACACGCAAAATAGACGTTGGAACAATAGACATTTTGCACAAAAATAGCGAGGAGAACGAACGTTTCTACTTCCTTAATTGCATCAACCTTGGCATAGCAGCCTCTATAACTAGACTTAGGCGAAACACGAAGCGCGTATTAGGCTTACGCACCATCTCATACTTATTTTCGGCACTACTACTGCTATTTCAACGCACAAGTTTTAGGTTTTGCTTTAAACTAAGTGGAGAAGAAGTGCATGCCAACGCAATGGGCATTTGCTTAGGTTCGGCACATGGTTACGGACAGACCCCAAGTGCCGTGCCATACAACGGATTGCTTGACATCACACAGGTTTCAAAGCCCGCCATATTCCAAATTTTTCAAGGTTTGTGGTTACTATTTACCAAGCGTTTTCTCAGTCATCGCGGTATCAAGGTATGGCGCACAAACAACGTCAGTTTTTCTACTATATCTAACGCACCACTGAGCATTGATGGTAGAATCATCAACAACGCTACGAACCAACTTAACGTTGGCATCATGCCCGAAGAAATTGACTTTATTATTCCATAAGCTTAAAGTTTCTCATTTATCATTACAAAAGATGAATGAGAAACTTTTTTTGATTGCTACCACATTATTGGCTAAAAGTTTACAAAAGATTAAAGAAATTGCAACATAACCACTTATTTTGACAAGTAGAGATATAAAACACAAAAGAAATGCATTTTTAAATAAAAAAACTTTTTGCCATGACATTTTTTTTATACTTTTGAGTGTTGAAAAGAAATACATCTTGCAACACACTTATTTTCTCCCTCCAAAGGGAGCAAAAAGTATGCAGATGTACGATTTCATTAGATAATAACTTAAACCTTAAAATCCATATAACACCATGTGCTATCTCAGATTTGATAAGGCACAAATGACCAACCTACAGGATTCTCTATACAAAGAGATGCTCATCACTAACAGGTCGGGTGCCTATTGTTCAACAACTTTGGTGGGATGCAACATCAGAAAGTATGATGGTCTTCTCGTTATACCTATACCCGAACTTGACGACGAAAACCATGTTCTCTTATCATCGCTCGACGAAACTGTTATTCAGCATGGTGCTGAATTCAACCTTGGACTCCATAAATATCAAGGCGAAAACTATAGCCCAAAAGGACATAAATATATTGTAAGCTTTGAATGGGAACAAGTGCCAACATGGACCTATCGCGTAGGTGGTGTGTTGCTGAAAAAAGAAATCAGTTTCGACACATCTATCCATCGCATCTACGTTCGCTACACCTTGCTTGATGCCCACTCCGAAACCACTTTACGTTTGCGTCCTTTCCTTGCTTTCCGTAGCGTCAGACAATGGACACACGAAAACTCAGTAGCTAATCGTAGCTACGACGAAGTAGACAATGGCATCCGTATGTGCCTCTACCAAGGCTATCCCGACCTTTATATGCAAACAAGCAAAAAGGCTAATTGGGTGTATTGCCCTGACTGGTACAGAGGGCTTGATTATCCTAAAGAACGCGAACGCGGATACAATGCATCTGAAGACTTATTTGTTCCTGGCTACTTTGAAATGCCAATTCAAAAGGGCGAAAGCATCACATTTAGCGCAGGTATAGCTCCTATTGATCCTCAACAAATAGATATCTATCTGCAAAACGAAATCAATAGCATAGACCACAGAGATAGCTTCTACCACTGCCTTGTGAATGCAGCTCACCAATTTAGAGTAAATAAAGATGGAGAGTCGTACATCCTTGCTGGTTACCCATGGTTTAAACCTCGTGCGCGCGATACGTTCATTTCCTTGCCAGGCCTTACCCTTGCTATAGGCGAAACCGAACGCTTTGAGGAATATATGAACACAGCTTCAAAAGCTATCTATAACCTCATCAACAAGGAACCAATGTCTGTAGACATCTACGAGATGGAGCAACCAGACACATTGCTTTGGGCCACTTGGACCATTCAGCAGTATGCCAAGTACACATCACGTAGAAATTGCTATGAAAAGTATGGAAAGCTACTGAAAGACATCATGGACTATATTTGGAAAGGGCAACACCCCAACCTTTTTGTGCATGAAAATGGCTTGTTATATGCAAACGGACGTGATAGAGCCATCACTTGGATGAACTCACAAATAGGCGGACGCCCCATTGTACCACGTTCTGGATACATTGTTGAATTTAATGCTCTTTGGTACAACGCATTAAAATTCATGGAGCAACTTCTTGAAGAAAATGAGCATGACGATCACATTGAACTAAAACCACTCATAGCACAAGAAGCCGAGAAAGTGGCACGCTCGTTTAAAGATGTTTTCCTCAATGAATATGGCTATCTACTTGACTATGTAGATGGGCAAATGATGGATTGGAGCGTTCGCCCCAACCAATTATTTGCAATTGCCTTTGACTTTTCACCACTTGACATGAAAGAGCGTAAGTCCGTCTTAGACATTTGTACTAAGGAACTTGTTACACCTAAGGGCATTCGTTCTTTATCGCCTAAGAGCGGAGGCTACAACCCTATGTATGTGGGACCACAATCACAACGCGACCTCGCTTACCATCAAGGAACCGCTTGGCCTTGGCTAACAGGATTTTATCTTGAAGCATACCTACGCGTTTACCGCATGAGCGGAGTAAACTATATTGAACGCAAACTCATAGGTTTTGAAGAAGAGCTCTACTATCATTGCATTGGAACCATACCCGAGTTATTTGATGGTAATCCCCCATTTCACGGACGCGGAGCTATATCCTTTGCCATGAATGTAAGTGGCATTTTGCGTGCACTACGTCTGCTTGAAAAGTATAATAACGCTCTTGAGTAAAAACAAACATATTCAAAAAGAATATAATAATAATCAAATGCAATATTGAGACCCGCACAAAAATAGCATAGCAATGACAATAGCTTCTATTTCATTGCTATGCAAGGGTTATCAACCATAAGATTTCCTTTTCTAATACCACAAACAATACAGATAACTATGAAAGTTCTAATGTTTGGTTGGGAATTTCCTCCGCATATTCTTGGTGGATTAGGAACTGCCAGCTACGGCATAACAAAAGGCTTGTCGGCTCAGCCCGATGTTCATATCACATTTTGTCTGCCCAAACCTTGGGGTGATGAAGATAAAAGTTTCATGAACATTATTGGCTTGAGCGAAACCCCAATCGTGTGGCGCGACGTTGATTACGACTACGTAAAACAACGTTTGGGCAGCCGCATGACACCAGAACAATACTTCCAATTACGCGACCATATTTACGCCGATTTCAACTACCGGCTAACAGATGATTTGGGATGTATTGAATTTTCAGGAAAATACCCAGACAACTTGCAAGATGAGATAAACAACTATTCCATCGTTGCAGGTGTAATTGCACGACAACAAGAATACGACATTATCCATGCACACGATTGGCTTACCTATCCTGCTGGTATACACGCTAAAAACGTTAGCGGGAAACCTCTCGTAATACATGTTCATGCCACCGACTTTGACCGTTCACGTGGCCACGTTAATCCAACTGTATATGGCATTGAAAAAGACGGCATGGACCATGCAGACTGCATAATGTGCGTGTCCGAACTCACACGGCAAACCGTAATCAACCATTATCATCAAGATCCTGCCAAGTGTATAACTATGCACAATGCTGTATACCCCTTGTCGCAAGACATACTTGACATGGTTGAAGAAAAACGCAAGGAACACCAACAGCGAAAAGAAAAGATTGTAACCTTCCTCGGACGTATCACCATGCAAAAGGGACCAGAATACTTTGTTGAAGCTGCATCGCTTGTATTACAACGTACGCACAACATACGTTTCTGCATGGCTGGCTCTGGCGACATGATGAATGACATGATCAACCTTGTGGCTTCGCGCGGCATAGCTGATAGGTTCCACTTTCCAGGTTTTATGCGTGGCAAGCAAGTTTACGAGGCTTTTGCCGATTCGGATGTATACGTAATGCCATCTGTGAGCGAGCCATTTGGTATATCACCTCTTGAAGCTATGCAATGCGGTGTACCCTCTATCATCTCTAAACAGAGTGGTTGTGCCGAAATCCTTGACAAATGCATAAAGACCGATTACTGGGATATCAACGCAATGGCTGATGCCATGTATTCGCTTTGTACCAATGAATCGCTTCACGAATATTTAAAGGTTGAAGGAAAGAACGAAGTAGCCCAAATTACATGGGAAAAAGTGGGCAAACGCATCTACGATGTTTATAACCAACTCATCTACAAGAACTCCTAAGTAACACACATTTTTTCCTTTCACACATAAAACTTTATTATCATGAAAACTGTTTGTCTATATTTCGAGATACACCAAAATATACACCTCAAACGCTATCGCTTTTTTGATATCGGCACCGACCACTACTACTACGATGACTACGAGAATGCACGTTCTATAAGCGAGACTGCCGAACGCTCTTACGTGCCAGCATTACAAACGCTGATCGAAATGGCACAAGCTAATCCAGGAGAGTTTAAATGTGCAATCTCGTTGTCTGGTTGCGCCATTGAGCAACTTGAGAACCATGCACCTCAATGCATTGAGCTATTGCAAAAACTCAACGATACAGGGTGTGTAGAGTTTCTTGCCGAACCATATTCGCATGGTTTTTCTTCGCTTATTAACGAAGACACCTTCCGTGATGAAGTACAACGTTTGTGCAAAAAAATAAAAATTCTCTTTGGACAAGAACCTAAAATATTCCGCAACTCTTGCCTTATCTATTCAGACGATATTGGCGAACTCGTTGCTTCTATGGGATTTAAGGGTATGCTTGCCGAAGGAGCAAAGCATGTGCTGGGATGGAAGAGTCCACACTTTGTATATAATTGCTGCCGCGATCCACGTCTTAAACTTCTCTTGCGCGACTACTCATTGTCTGAGGACATCTCATTCCGCTTTAACGATTCGTCTTGGAGCGAATACCCACTATTTGCCGATACCTATGCTAATTGGATTGCTCAACTCCCCGAAGAGGAACAAGTGGTGAACATCTTTATGGAACTATGCGCTTTAGGCATATTCCAACCTTTATCATCACACATCCTTGACTTTATGAAAGCCTTGCCTACTCAATTTAAGCAAAGAGGAATTACATTTAGCACTCCATCTGAGATATGTAGCCGCGTTAAGTCGGCTGGCGACCTTACTGTCACCTACCCAACCTCATGGGTTGATGAAGAACGCGACCTCTCACCATGGTTAGGCAACGTTATGCAGCGCGAAGCATTCAACAAGCTCTATTCAATAGCAGATAGAGTGCGCATTTGCCGCGACAAACGTTTGATGCAAGACTTTGACTATCTGCAAGCTTCTAACAACCTCAGATTTATGAGCACTAAGCCCAATAGCTATGGTGGCTATCGTGGTATCTATGATTCGCCTTACGATGCATTTACCAACTACATGAACATATTGGGCGATTTCATTACACGTGTAAACGAGCGCTATCCTCTTGATATTGATAATGAAGAATTAAACTCTCTGCTTACCACTATCAAGAACCAAGGAGATGAGTTGGAAATGAAAGACAAAGAGATCTCTAAACTTCAAAACATGCTTGCACGTCTTGAAAAGAATAGTGGAAGCAACGATGAAGCTAAAACAGCAGCCTCAACCTCTACAAGTAAGAAACGCACTACACGTAAGGCAACCACCACTTCTAACAAATAAGAAGAAAAGATTCTTAAAAAGAATGTAGAGCAAACGCTGAGTACCAATAATATAATAAACGAACCAAGTACAGGCTTTAATAGTTGCAAAAAGCTTGCATTTGGTTCGTTTTTTGATATACAGTTCATAACAAAAATTAAAATAATTATCCCTAATAACAAAACTTTCAATTTAATGTATTACCTTTGCAACCATATATCATTTACATAGAACTTTACAACCACACATAACGTTAATAACCCAATGAAGAAAAATTTAATTTTCCTTTTCATAGCACTGCTAACGATGGCTTCTTGCAAAACTCAAGAAAAAATAGTATATTTTCAAGACACTGAGGCCAACGAAACAATTGAAACACAAAAGGCAGTGGCACTTAAGCTTATCCCAGGCGACAAAATTGGTGTAAATGTAACGAGTGCAACCACTCCTGAATTAGCTATGCGCTATAACTTAACACAAGGAAATGCAAGTACTTCGGCTACAATGAACGCTAATAACTATCGCTACACGCTTGACGAAAACGGGAATGTGGACCTTCCGGGCATAGGTCGCATGAAGGTTTCTGGCTTGACAAGAGCTGAAGCAGCTGCAATCATACAAGCCAAATATAGAGATGGAATAATAAACGATGCTGTTGTTACTGTATCAACTTATAACCAATATATAACTATCTTAGGCGAGGTTAAAAACCCTGGCCAACAAGAAATAACTCGCGACAACCTAAACATATTAGAAGCAATTGGCCGTGCAGGAGACTTGAACATAACTGGACGCCGTGATTGCGTAAAGGTGATTCGTCAGGAAGAGAATGGAAGTAAAACTTACTATGTTGATTTACGCTCTAAAGACATCTTTAATTCGCCTGTATACAATTTGCAGCAAAACGATGTTATCTATGTAGAGCCCAACAAAATGAAAAGCGGACAATCTACTTATAACGACAATTCTATTCGTAGCATTTCCACTTGGTTGTCAATATCATCTTTCTTGACAAGTCTTGCAATCCTTATATTCAGAAACTAAAATTAAAACATTCTATACAATACCCAAAAGGCACTCCTCACATGCTGTTGGAGTGCCTTTTTACATACCAATAATCAAATCCATACCATATAAGCAGGTAAATAGGTATTAGATGTTTTAAATTTATCTTATATACTCATGCTAAGTTTTAATTGACACAAATTTTGAACACCTAACTACAAAGATACAAACATCATCATTAAGTGACTGTACTATAAAATAAGAAGCTAGCATTCGCATTATATAAACAAAAAGCATTACCTTTGTATAAGATAAACTGCAACTTTGCAGAACATTTACATGCCCCTTAAGAACTAAAACATGAAAGGAATTGTATTAGCTGGCGGTAGCGGTACACGCCTCTACCCTATAACAAAAGGAATAAGTAAACAATTAATTCCTATATTTGATAAACCAATGGTTTATTATCCTATATCCGTGCTGATGCTTGCAGGCATTAGGGATATACTTATCATATCAACTCCACAAGATATGCCAAGTTTCAAGCGATTGTTAGGCGATGGCTCTGAATTTGGTGTACACTTTGAATATGCCATACAACCATCACCAGACGGATTGGCTCAAGCGTTTATCATTGGCGAAAAGTTTATAGGAAACGATAGTGTATGCCTTGTATTAGGCGATAACATCTTTCATGGTAGTAACTTTGCAACAATGTTGCGCCAAGCTGTTGATAAAGCAGAAAAAGAAGGTAAAGCCTCGGTATTTGGGTATCGTGTTAATGACCCCGAACGCTACGGAGTTGTTGAATTTGATGCCAATGGGCAAGCCATTAGTATAGAAGAAAAGCCCAAAGTGCCCAAGTCAAACTATGCCGTTGTGGGGTTATATTTCTATCCCAACAAAGTGGTTCAGATAGCAAAAGAAATTAAGCCTTCGGCGCGTGGAGAATTGGAAATAACTACTGTAAACCAACGTTTCCTTGATGCTCACGAACTCATGGTGCAAACCTTAGGTATAGGTTTTGCTTGGCTTGACACTGGCACACACGACAGTTTGAGCGAAGCATCTACTTTTATTGAAGTTATTGAAAAACGAACAGGTCTTAAAATAGCTTGTCTTGAAGGCATTGGTCTTAAAAATGGTTGGGTTAGTGCAGAGCAAGTTAGGAAACAAGCCCTGCCCATGTCTAAGAACGAATACGGAAAGTATTTGCTCAAAATGGCTGATGAATATGATAACTGCCAAAAAGGATAAAACATTATGTAGGCTTCAAAATTTGTTTTGCAATGCCTATTTAATTGAAGATAGTTACCTAATTCTTTGCAGATAGCTTATCTGTCTTGATTTACAAAAGCACCTAAAAAATATTATGATTATAGCAGTTGATTTTGACGGAACGATCGTTGAGCATAAATATCCCGAAATTGGGAAAGAACAGCCTTTTGCTACAGCCACATTACGACAGCTTATCAAAGACGGGCACAAATTAATCTTATGGAGTGTTCGTGAAGGAAAACTTCTTGAAGAGGCTGTAAAATGGTGCGAAGAACGTGGCGTACGCTTCTATTCAGTAAACGCCGACCTTGACGAAGACGATTGTGACCAGCCTAAATCGCCTCATTATAGTCGCAAGATAAAGGCCGATATGTTTATCGACGATCGTAATATTGGTGGACTACCCGATTGGGGTACAATCTACCAAATGATATCTCGACGTATGACATACGAAGACTTGCAAAAAGCACAAGCTGATGATCGATACTATGGTAGACCCCAAAAGAAACATTGGTGGAAATTTTGATGTTTATGTAGCCTCTATTTACACTAAAATACAGGGCATATATATACAACCTTACTATAAGTAGATATTTACATATATTATCATGATTATTTTCACATTTGAAGCACCCTCTTGGACGTATCTGCTTACTTTACTTTCGGTCACATAGCTCTCTCTTGCGCTATACAACTCAAATAAAGTGCACACCTGCACCTCACAAGTGCACTTCGACTACCAAAAATAATTATGAACACCTACTTAGTTGCTATATCTAAATGAAAATACCAAACGCACTTCAGATGAAAGAATTGGATGCATTTACCATCCAAGAGAATGATATAAAATCTATTGACCTCATGGAACAAGCTGCACAACAAATAGCTCGTTTCATTTGCAAAGAATATCCTCAAAAAGACAAACAAATAGTTATTTTTTCTGGGCCAGGCAATAATGGTGGAGATGGACTTGCGGTTGCACGCTTGCTCTACCACAATGGATATAACAACATTCAAGTATTTCTCTTCAATACAAACAATGCGCTTAGCGAAGATTGTAAAACAAACGCTGATCGCCTTTCCGAAGAGTGTGCTGACATACCATTCACCGAAGTGCAACAACAATTTGAGGCACCAACTCTTAGCAAAAACGCTCTTATCATTGATGCTCTGTTTGGTATTGGCCTTAATAAACCTTTAGGGGGTGGATATGCAGCTTTAGTTCGTTTCATTAATGCTACGCAAAGTGAAGTGCTGAGCATTGATATGCCTTCAGGGTTGATGTGTGAAGATAATACATACAATTCACCATCTGCCATAGTTAGAGCAACTTGCACACTCACTCTTGGCTTGCCTAAATTGGCCCTTATACTTGCCGACAACCAAAAGTATGTAGGACACACTTATGTGTTGGACATAGGCCTACGCACTGAAGGGCTCGACAATAAAAACGTGCCCTATCAAATAAGCAGTGTAAATGAAATAAAGGCATTACTTAAACCACGTTCTGTATATGGTCATAAAGGAACATTTGGTAATGCATTACTCATTGCAGGTAAATATGGTATGGCAGGAGCTGCAATAATGGCAGCTAAAGCTTGCTTGAAAACAGGTGTTGGAAAAGTAACCATACACACTCCAACCGCCAATAATGACATTTTGCAAATAGCTGTGCCCGAAGCTATCATCAGCCATGACGAAGATAATCAAATCTTTACAAGCCCTATCAAGACAGATTATTTCCAAGCTATGGCTATTGGTCCAGGAATTGGTATACACAAAAATACTGCACTTGCATTTATTGAACAAATTAGCCATGCCAACCTTCCTCTGCTCATCGACGCTGATGGTATTAACATCCTGGGTAGTCATAAAGGGTGGATACCCCAAGTTCCAGCCAACACTATCTTTACACCACATTGCAAAGAGATGCAGCGATTGGGCATCTGTAACACAGACTCCTTCAGTACTCTTATTGAGGCAATAAGCATGGCCAAGCAACACAACTTTTATATCTGTCTGAAAGGTCATTACACCGCAATATGCACACCTAAAGGAAAAGTTTATTTTAATCCTACAGGTAATTCAGGTATGGCAACAGCAGGTAGCGGAGATGTTTTGACAGGTATTATTCTTTCACTTCTTTCACAACAATATAGTGAAGAAGATGCATGTCGTTTAGGCGTTTTTATTCATGGTTTAGCTGGCGACTACGCAGCCCAAGAACTTGGAGAACACTCCGTAACGGCTTCAGACATCATAAACTATCTGCCAAAAGCATTTAGATATATTGAAGGAAAAGAACAGGAATTTCCATCAACAAGCATTGCGTGGGATAAATAACCTATCCCCACTATTGTTTGATGCAAATTTTTCTCAATAAGTAGGTTCTCATATTTATTTTTATATTTGAGTGCATTATTGGAATGCAGATGCATACTTTACTTGAGGGGCATAGCACAGGGCTATGTGACCAAAAGCAAAGTAAGCAGATGCGACAAGAGGATGCTTCAAAACGTAAAAATAATCAGAATGGTATAAATAATTATGAATACCTACTTATATCATCCTTTTACAGACAAACATACATTTAAGCGCTATGAACAAATTCATACTTTTCGCTGCAAGTACTCTTTTGGCTATAAATAGCCATGCACAAACAGAAGTAACATCATACACTCCAGGCGTTACAGCAGATGGTATTACCTACTTCTTACCTAATACAAGTATACGCATCGTGGTTAATGCCACTAAGAAACATCATATTCCTGGCGAATTTTGCGAATATGCTGATCGATACCTGCATCTTAAAGATGTGCCACAAACGCCCTATGATGAGTGGAACATTAACAATATACAACTTGTGGCATACGGCACCGCAGACAAGAATAAAGCCTATAGCATTAAATTTAAGCAAAAGACATCTGCACCGCTTGTTAAACTAACTCCTGATGGACGGCTACTTTCTGTAAACTCAACTATCAGCGATAAAGACATAACACTTCCTATGCCATCTGTAACTCCTAACAACGAGAAAATTATAAAAGGAGAAGACTTTAAAACAGAAGAAATACTTTCGGCTGGAAGCACATCAAAAATGGCAGAACTTACAGCTAACGAAATATATGATATTCGCGAAAATCGCGGATTACTAACCAAAGGACAAGCTGACTTTATGCCTAAAGATGGCGAACAACTTAAGTTAATGTTGGCTAATCTTGACACGCAAGAAGAAGGTTTGTTGCAACTTTTTAAAGGATCTACAACAAGCGAAACTCATGTGTTTGCCTTCGACATTACCCCTACAACAAACATTGAGAAACAAATCGTATTCAACTTCTCTAAATATCTTGGAATTGTAGATAACGATGACCCCGCAGGAGTTCCTTATTATATTAGCATTAAGGATTTGCAAACACTCCCTACTGCTACCGCAAGCACCAAGGGCAAGCAGAAAGATAGCAACGAAGATCTAAAATACAACATTCCAAGCAATGCTAAAGTTACAATCTTTACAGAGCAAAAGGAATTTGTATCACAACAAATTCCAATGGCGCAATTTGGAAGAGTTGAGAACCTTGGAGGCGAACTTTTTAATAAAAAGAATACCACCCATGTGCAACTATCTCCCATAACTGGCAACATTAGCAAAATTGAGGCTGCACGCCCAGAATAGGATATACTATAAAATGGAACGTCGTAAAGAAGAAAACATTGGCAATGTGTTGCTACGCTATTTACGCCAATCACAACTCGAAACACCTCTTAACGAATATCGCATTATTCAAGCATGGACAGACGTTGTGGGAGAAAGAGTTGAAAAACTCACACAAAGTCTGCGCATATACAACCAAGTGCTTTACGTTAGCTTACGTTCATCTGCACTCCGCAACGAACTGCAAATGAGACGAAGCGACCTCATTCGCCAACTTAACAATAAGGTTGGTGCAAATGTTATTAGCAACATATCTTTCTCTTAAAAACATGAATTGAACTTGAATGAATTTGCTGTGTCACAACATCACTATTTTATAATACAAGTAGTCTATTGAACAATAGCGATTAAACACAGACATCCATTGGCAGAATAAAGTTAGCAAATACTTAACTCTGCCAATGGATGTTTTCTTACCATCTCCCCCTACTCTGCTTGTATCAAAATCACCCTATTAGAACTTACAAAAATTGATAATAGCACAAAGATATACACCCTTGCAATATACGCTTTACAGCAATGAATAAACCTTTGCATGTTTTAGTTTGTTATTATGTTCAACAGCAAGCATCTATTTTCAGCATTGTATAATCACATACATGAAACCTCTCCATCCACAACAGAAAAGAGTTTGTAATCTCGTTTTGTAAGAGCCAATATATTGTCTAAATGTTCACGATGAGTATCGGTTATAAAAATTTGACCAAACTCTTCGCTACTCACATAGTCTATAATACGCGCAACACGATTTGCATCCAGTTTATCAAATATATCGTCAAGAAGCAACAAGGGAACACGATGTTCTCCCTTACCTTTCAAAAACATAAATTGGGCTAATTTCATGGCTATAAAGAATGTCTTTTGCTGCCCTTGAGATGCTTCTCGTTTAACGGCAAAGCCATTGAGCAAAAGTTCTAATTCATCTTTATGTGTACCATGCAAAGTATACCCCACAATTCTTTCTTTAGCCCTAAACGAAGCTAATTGTGGTAAGAGTTCACCACGTTCAATGTGACTACGATAAACAATTGAAGCCTGTTCGTCTGTTTCTGCCCCCGACAAGCGAGCATATAAATTTGCAAATATAGGCAAGAACTCACTTATAAATTGCTTACGCGCTTCATATATCACCTGACTATATGCAGAAAGCATCTCCTCTAATACTTCCATCACTGCAGCGTCGGGTTCATCATCCTGTTTGAGTAGGGCATTTCGTTGTTTCAATGCATTATCATATTTTATAATTGCGTTAAGATAAGTAGTGCAATATTGAATAATCACCATATCCATGAAACGTCTACGCTCTTCGCTTCCGCCTAATATCAAGGCCGAATCAGCAGGAGCAATCATAACCAAAGGTATCTTGCCTACATGCTCTGATATACGCTTCAAATCCTTGCCATCCACCTTTACTCGTTTTCTCACACCACGCTTCATTGCACAATTTACATGATGTTTCATACCCGTTTCGAGTTCGTAATCTCCCTCAAGCATAAAAAAATCTGCGTTATGATTAAGATTGGTTGCATCTTGCGCACTTGCAAACCCACGGCAAAATGACAAATAGTAAATTGCATCCAAAACATTTGATTTCCCCATGCCATTTGCCCCGACTAAACAATTCACATTGGGCGAAAAATCTATATTAACAGTCAGCAAATTACGATAATTTGTTGCAGAAAAATGTTTCAGTATCATCGTTTGTATAAAACTTTAATCAATTGAAATAATCCTTGCAAAGTTACATTTTCCGCAAAGTAATGACAACGATAAAACACTAAATATCAGCGAAATGCAAAAAAAGTAGATGTTTGCTTTTTTACATGCATTGAAAATTGTAAATTTGCGCTGATTTTTGCAATGCTAACAATTGGAGATATATCCAAAAACGTACAGCATAAGCCTTAATCCTAAGAAGAAAAAAGATACAAAAAATATTATGAGCAACGAAAAGAACAAGCAAGCACTCGATGTAAATGAAACTTTAGCAAAATCTGAAGCATTTTTCATCAAGTACAAAAAACAAGTAATCACTGCCATTGTAGCTGTAGTAGTCATTGTAGGTGGCACATTTGCTTACATTTATGGTTATTCCAAGCCACGCGAGGAAAAAGCACAAGAGTGCTTAGGTATTGTCATGCAAAAATATGTCATGACACAAGATTTTGAGCACGCTCTCAAAGGCGAAGGAAAAACTCTCGGCTTAGCAAAAATTGCAGACAAATATAGTTCAACTGATGCGGGCAATATAGCTAAATACGAGGCAGGTGTTTGTAGCTACCAACTTGGCAAAACCAAAGACGCTATCAAATACCTCGAGTCTTATAGCACACAAGGAGACGAAACTGTTTCAGCTCAAGCTCTCTCGGTTCTAGCCAATGCATACGCTAGCGACAAACAATTAGATAAAGCTGTTGAAACTTTTAAGAAGGCAGCTGATGCTACAGACGTTCCAGCCTTGTGCTCACAAGCGTTGTTTGATGCAGCAGTAATTCTAGAAAGCCAAAACAAAAAGGATGATGCTTTGAAACTCTATCAAGATATCAAGACCAAATATCCTTCAGCTCCTCTATGCATACGCCAACAACAAAATGGTGTTGTGCTTGACGCTATCATTGATAAATATATAGAGCGTCTATCAAAGTAAAAAAGTGCGTATGTGTGTACATTCGGCCATGAATTATTATAATAAAGCACATACCTTCTAAAGAATATAACTAAATATTGGCTACATTTGTTATGCAGAAACATCATCCCCTTCTAAGAAAGAGATATGTACGCTGAAAGTCAAATGTAGCCAATACTCTTTTTCATACTCAAATTAATTATCATGTCATCTTCAAATTTTTCATACACTGCTAGCCAAGTTACACCTATACCTGACGCAAGCGAAATGCGATTTGGTATAATCGTAACGGAATGGAACAATCATATTACCGACGAACTGCTTAATGGAGCAATTAATGAGCTTACAAAGCATGGAGTTACAGAAAATAACATCACAGTAAAACGCGTTCCCGGCAGTTTTGAACTTATATATGCCGCTTCGCAACTTGCAAAATTTGGACACGTTAATGGTATAATCATTATTGGATGTGTTATACGTGGCGATACTCCTCACTTTGATTATATATGCCAAGGTGTTACACAAGGTGTTGCCGAACTGAATGCAAAAGGCGATATTCCCGTCATTTTTGGACTTCTCACTGTAAACAATCATGAGCAAGCAGAAGAACGATCTGGAGGTAGATTAGGCAATAAAGGCGAAGAATTTGCTGTTACAGCCATCAAAATGGTGGACTATGCATGGAGCTTGCAACGATAATCTGAATTGTTCTTGAAAAATATCATAACT
>DJEH01000154.1:25843-26007 GCA_002431845.1 Prevotellaceae bacterium UBA5903
ATATCATAACTATTTGAATATCAAAGTAATAGATAAATTACACAAGCAAGATAATAATTCATATTCAAATAGGAAGTAAATAAAAATAAAATATTTTTCAAAAAAAATGATCTAAACATTTGGTTGTATAAAATATTGTCCGTATCTTTGCATTGCAATTCAGA
>DJEH01000154.1:26103-38672 GCA_002431845.1 Prevotellaceae bacterium UBA5903
CGAATCCATCTTTGCCCACGCAATGGCGCAGCTTTCGCAATGAAAGTTGCGCCATTGAGTTTTTTAGACGAATTTTATACAACAATCAAAGCTTTGGATTTACCCCTTAGCATCACCCTAAACTTGAGAGAATGCTAATAAATCATATACATTTAAATGTACGGCAACGTAGCTCTGCTTTAAACTTTACATTTCTTCAACTCTTCATTCTTTTCATTCTTTTCACAACCATAACCGTAGGAGCTAATGCACAGAGGCGTACGCGAATATTTGGTACAATCAAAGATAACAATGGAGCGCCCATCGAACTTGCTACAATTAGGGCTATGGGGCAAACAGCCTTGACTGTTAGTAATCTTAAAGGCGAATATACCCTTTGGTGTAATTCTGCCGATAGTGTGCGCATCGTTTATTCTATGATTGGCTACGAAACACGTAAACGATTGCTACTATCACCAGCAGACTCTGTACGTTTAGATATTATTCTACCTCCCTACGACCCTAATAGTACACTAGGAACAGCCATTGTTACAGGACAAGGAAGGCAAACTACTACAACTCAGCGCATAGCTAAAACTGATACAAAACTTTCTCCCTCAACAACAGGAAACGGTGTAGAAGAAATTATAGCCACACAAGCAGGCGTATCTACTCACAACGAACTTTCATCACAATATAATGTGCGTGGTGGTTCGTTTGATGAAAACTGCGTTTACATTAATGGTATTGAGGTATATAGGCCATTGCTTGTTCGTTCTGGCCAACAAGAAGGTTTATCTATTATCAATCCCGATATGGTAGAAAGCATTGGTTTCTCTTCAGGGGGATTTGAAGCACGATATGGCGACAAAATGTCGTCTGTTCTTGATATCACATATAAACGTCCAGAAGCGTTTGAAGCATCACTCCAAGCATCAATGCTTGGAGGTGGTGCATATATAGGTTGGGGAAATAAGAAGGTGAGTTTAATATCGTCTGTAAGATACAAAACAACAAGATATTTGTTGGGATCAACTGATACAAATGGCGAGTACAAACCAAACTTTCTTGATTATCAAACTTTTCTGTCGTGGCATCCTAATGTACGTTGGACCTTTGACATTCTTGCCAACATCTCTGACAACCACTATAACTTCATGCCTCATGATCGTGAAACTAAATTTGGAACTATAAGTGATGCAAAGACATTTAAAGTCTATTTTGATGGAAAAGAAAAAGATTTCTTTAAGACATTATTTGGGGCTGCAACACTTACCAGACACTTTAATCCAAATACCTATCTTGCACTACAATTTTCAACCTATGGAACGCAAGAACATGAAACATACGACATTCAAGGCCAGTATTGGCTTAACGAAGCTACACTGCAAGAAAATTTAGGCGTTGGCACTTACTTGGAACATGCCCGCAACAGATTACGCGCCCGTGTAATAAACACGGGACTTCGCTTCCGAACTAAATTTACAGGACACACATTACAAGCTGGTTTTAATTGGACACGAGAAACCATACACGAGAATTCTCGAGAGTGGGAAATGCGTGATTCAATGGGATATTCCCTGCCCTATGACGAAGATGCTTTGAGACTTATCTATAGCTTACGCTCAAAAGCAGATATCAATAGTTCACGCTATACTTTCTTTGCACAAGATACTTGGCGAATAAAAAGTAAAGTTGGACTTTTTAATCTTACTTATGGTATGCGTCTTAGCTACTGGGATTGGAACAAAGAAACATTGTTTTCACCAAGAATTTCTGTAGGATTTTTACCTACAAACTCGGATCATTGGACATTCCGCTTTGCTACAGGTTTTTACTATCAAGCACCTTTCTACAAGGAATTAAAAGACACAACTCTTACCAATGGTTTAGCCACTGTTCAACTTAACCACAACATTAAGTCGCAACGTTCCATCCATTTTGTACTTGGAACCGACTATACATTTAAAATGGCTGATAGACCTTTCAAATTTACTGCAGAGGCATATTATAAAGCACTATCACGACTTATCCCCTACACAGTAGACAATGTTAGAGTAGTTTATTATGGACGAAACGAATCGAGCGGATATGCTACTGGCATCGATTTTAAACTTTATGGTGAATTTGTACCAGGAACAGACTCATGGCTCACTTTTTCACTAATGCGAACAAAGGAAAAAATTGATGGATTGTGGATACCACGCCCAACAGACCAACGCTATAACGTATCACTCTACTTTACAGACTACTTTCCAGGAACAACTCGATGGCGTTTTACACTAAAAGCAGCTTTTGCAGATGGACTTCCATTTGGTCCTCCACGAAGCGAGAAATCTAAACAAACCTTACGTGCACCAGCTTACAAACGTGTAGATATCGGCATGAGCTACCGCTTGCTCAATAACGAAGATCATCGCCATGAACATGGCTTTGCACGTGCATTTAAAAATATATGGTTGGGCATAGACTGCTTCAATCTGCTAGGCATTGATAATGTAAACTCCTACTATTGGATAACAGACATTACAAACACACAATACGCTGTACCTAACTACCTAACTGGACGACAGCTCAATGTTCGTCTCTCATTTGACTTCTAAAAGGTCATCACATTCAACTTTTATTACTTTAATATATTAACTTTTATATTATGCAGATACAAAGTGCAGAATTCTTAATAAGCAATAGCAGAGCTGACATGTGCCCTAATAGCGACAAACCAGAGTACGCCTTTATCGGTAGAAGCAATGTTGGAAAAAGTAGCCTTATCAATATGCTTACAGGACGCAAGGCTCTTGCTATGACCTCATCTACTCCAGGAAAAACAATGCTCATAAATCACTTTGTTATCAACAACGAGTGGTATTTGGTAGACCTTCCTGGATATGGCTACGCAAAACGCGGACGCAAAGAAGTCGAAAAGCTACAGAAACTCATTAGCTATTATGTTTTGCAACGCAAAGAGCTTACTTGCCTTTTTGTGCTGATTGACTCAAGACTTGAACCACAAAAAATAGATTTAGACTTCATTCGATTTTTAGGCGAAAATGGTGTACCTTTTGGAATTGTATTTACCAAAGCAGATAAGCCTAAGCGAAACGAGCTAAAGCGCAATGTTGAAAAATTTCTAAACACTCTTCACGAAGAATGGGAAGAACTTCCTCCTCATTTTATAACGAGTAGCGATACAGGATTAGGAAGAGAAGAATTTCTTAACTACATTGATAGCATAAATAAAGACATTTTATCCTCACACAGTCAAGCTTTTTAAGAAAGCACAAACATTGTGCATTCACATCTTTCAATAACACCATAGCCACCAATATAGCGCACAAAAATGTTATCAATATTTAAAGTTCCTCAATTCAGGGTTTTCTTAATTATAGTAGCATTAGGCATTGCAGCAGCATCTCTTATCTATTCGCATAGCTTGACACGCGATCTCTATGCTGAGGAGGTAGCTAAAATGGAGGTATGGGCACAAGCTATGCGCTCGCTTACAACTGCGGATGAAAAGACTGACCTTAACCTTGTCTTAAAAGTAATTAATAGCAATCATACAATTCCTGTAGTTGTAACAGATGCACATGGGAATTTACTTACACAACGAAATCTCGACACACAAAAGGATAATTCGGCCACATATATCCACCAAGAAGTAGAAAGAATAAAAGCTAAAGGCAAAATGATGCGTATTAATTTGTCGTCCGAGAACTACCAAACGACAGACTATTTATGCATTTATTATGAAGAATCTGTTTTACTACAACGACTTACCATATACCCATACATACAATTGGGTATTGTTGCCATATTTTTCGTTGTAGCCATTGCTGCATTGTTAGCATCAAAACGTGCTGAACAAAATAGGCTCTGGGTGGGATTGTCTCGTGAAACGGCGCATCAATTAGGTACACCTATTTCATCGCTTATGGCATGGAGCGAAGTGCTTCATGAAACCTATCCTAACGACGATTTGCTACCCGAAATGAACAAAGACATTCGGCGTTTACAACTAATTGCTGAACGATTTTCTAAGATAGGCTCTGCTCCAGAGTTGAAACAACACGACATACGTGGACTCGTAGAGAGAGTGGCTGAGTACTATGACAGACGGACTTCAAAGAAAGTTAGTGTTAACATATCAATTCCCGATCTGCCCATAAATGCTATGGTAAATGCACCACTATTTGAATGGGTTATAGAAAACCTATGTAAGAATGCTATTGACGCAATGCAAGGAGTAGGGTCACTTACACTCAGTGTAAAGCCAAATGCTTTCTCACGTGGTAAGCACACATATGCACAAATTCAAGTTTCTGACACAGGGAAGGGCATCCCTCATAATAAATTTCAAACAATTTTTAAACCTGGATATACCACAAAAAAACGTGGTTGGGGGCTTGGACTATCTTTAGCAAAACGCATCGTACAATCCTATCACCATGGAAATATTTACGTTATGAGTAGCCAGTTAGGAATAGGAACAACTTTTGCTATTGATATTGAACAAATATGACAATTGCACTAAAAGTAAAAAAGAATAGGGCTATATTTTTATAAAAATTCTTATTGCATACGCCATCTATTGCCATCATATACCATAGGAAGAAGAACCTCTTCAACACTCCCATCATTGTAAGAAACATTAAGAAACACATTTGCCATCAAGTTATTGTTATGCATTTCTGTGCGAAGAATATCTACTTTCTTCACACCATTCTTCTCTTTCATCACAAGTTTTTGATGATGACGAAGCATCTTAACTACACGTTGCTGATAGTCGTTTGGCATTTTATCACACGACTTCATAGCCTTTACATAGTCTTGAAATTGGCCATTTACTTGCATTTTATAACACAGCATAGCCATTGAGTCGGCTCCCTCTGAGTTCTTGTATTTTGCCACATCCGATGCGCTTTTCTGACATGAATTTAAGAATACACAGATTGTAGCTAACAATAAGAGGAACTTTATAATAAAATGTCTATTTCTATTTTTTCTTGTTAAAGTACAAACCATCATTATAACTTTTTAAATACTAAAATCTTCTTGTCCTATTTATATACGGACAAGAAGATTTTGCTTTTTATAGGTAGTTCTAAAATACCATTATAGCAAATTATACTATAACCACATTTTAGAATACACCTTACTTTTGACGAATAAAAATATTGATTGGAGACCCAGTAAAGTTCCAACGCTCACGTATTTTATTCTCTAAGAAACGTCGATAAGGCTCCTTTACATATTGAGGTAGATTAGCATAAAATACAAACGAAGGCACTTGTGTATTAGGTAATTGCGCGCAATATTTTATCTTAATATATTTGCCCTTAATTGAAGGAGGTGGATAAGCCTCTATAAGAGGTAGCATCTCCTCGTTTAGTTTTGATGTTGATATTCTGCGTTTACGAGCTAAGTACACATCTTTGGCCGTTTCTATCACCTTGAAAATGCGTTGCTTAGTAAGAGCAGATGCAAATATAATAGGAAAATCAACAAAAGGAGCCATACGATTTCGAATAGCATCTTCAAAATGTCGTATCGCTGCATTTGACTTATCTTCAACCAAATCCCATTTATTTACAACAACAACCACACTCTTAAGGTTCTTCTGTATAATCTGAACAATATTAAGGTCTTGGCTTTCTATTCCGCGAGTAGCATCTATCATCAGAATACATACATCAGAGTTTTCAATAGAGCGAATAGCCCGCATCACAGAATAAAATTCCAAATCTTCTGTCACTTTATTCTTACGACGTATACCCGCAGTATCAACAAGATAAAAGTCAAAACCAAACTTTGTATATCGCGTAAGAATGCTGTCACGAGTTGTACCAGCTATATTTGTAACAATATTGCGGTCTTCGCCAAGGAAAGCATTGATAATGCTACTTTTACCTGCATTAGGACGACCTACTACACTGAAACGTGGTATGTTATCCTCTGCTGCATCATCATCATTTTCCTTACCTAATTTTTCTATAATTAAGTCAAGCAAATCTCCTGTACCGCCACCTGTAATAGCAGAAATGCAAAAAGGATCGCCTAAGCCCAACTTGTAAAACTCTGCAGATCCATAACGTTCTTCGTTATTATCTGTTTTATTTGCACACAATATTACCGGTACATTCGTGCGACGTAATATAGAAGCTACTTGCTCGTCGAGGTCAGTAATACCATTTTTTATATCTACTACAAACAATATTACATCAGCCTCTTCAGTAGCTAACGAAACTTGCTTGCGTATTTCTCCTTCAAATATATCGTCCGACTTAACAACCCAACCACCTGTGTCAACAACAGAGAACTCACGGCGTCCCCACTCGCATTTGCCATACTGACGGTCGCGTGTAGTGCCTGCTTCATCGCTGACAATAGCTTGACGAGTTCCCGTCAAGCGATTGAATAAAGTGGACTTGCCGACATTGGGTCGGCCTACTATGGCTACTAATTTTGACACGTTATTATTCTATAAAATGTTACAAGAGCGAATATAAATCGCCCTTTTTTAATCTAATTTATATCCGTAAGCTTCAAGACGTTTAGTATTGCTTCGCCAATCCTTATCAACCTTTACAAATATTTCAAGGAATATGTTCTTTCCGAAAAACTTTTCAAGCGTCTTGCGAGCTTCAGACGAAATCTTTTTTAAAGCAACGCCTCTATGTCCTATGATAATGCCTTTTTGGCTATCACGTTCAACATAAATCACAGCATTGATATGAATATGCTTCTCGTCTTCTTTAAAACGTTCTACTACGACCTCTACTGAGTAAGGAATTTCCTTGTCGTAGTAAAGCAAAATCTTCTCGCGAATGATTTCTGTAACAAAGAAACGAGCAGGTTTATCCGTCCATTGGTCTTTACCAAAATATGGAGGAGACTCTGGCAATAGTTCTTTGATACGTGAGAGCACATTATCAACATTAAACTTTACCTTAGCCGAAATCGGAAAAATTTCAGCTTTGGGCAAACTTTCATGCCACAGAGCAACCAATGTTTCAAGGTCATTTTGATTAGAAATGTCTATTTTGTTGATAAGAACCAACACAGGAACATTCATCTTTTTTACCTTTTCAAGAAAGTCACTATTTTTATCTGGCTTTTCTACAACATCGGTAACATAGAGCAACACATCAGCGTCTTGTAAAGCCGATTCTGAAAAGGCTAGCATTTCTTCTTGCAACTTGTAATTAGGTTTCAGCACGCCTGGCGTATCAGAAAAAACAATCTGCGCATCATCGCTATTAATAATGCCCATAATACGATGACGCGTAGTTTGAGCCTTAAAAGTTGCAATAGATATGCGTTCACCCATTAACAAGTTCATGAGTGTAGACTTTCCCACATTAGGATTGCCCACTATATTTACAAACCCTGCTTTGTGCATTTATTTAAATAGATTATGGCATATCATGTTAAAGGTCTATTTTTAACCATTTTACAAGGATACACCTTATAACAAAAAATGCAAACAAGCGAGAAAGACTTTCAAACATTCATATCGCTGCTTGTATTCACTTTTCTATTAGTTACTAACCAACGATGTTATAGCTTGCTCGCATGTTTGCACTCTATATTCAGCACTTACTTTGCATCATAGCCCCACTTTAGGTATGCAGCACCCCATGTAAAGCCTGCACCAAAAGCACAAAGTATAAGGTTGTCACCTTTCTTTAATTGCTTTTCATAATCCCATAAAGCAAGAGGTAATGTACCTGCAGAAGTATTACCATAACGTTGAATGTTGAGCATTACTTTGTCCATTGGCAACTCTAAACGATGAGCTACAGCTTCAATAATGCGCACATTTGCTTGATGAGGTACAACCCAAGCGATGTTATCCTTTGTCAAATTGTTACGTTCTGCAATCTGAGCACATGCATCACTCATGTTTGTTACAGCAAACTTAAACACCGTACGACCTTCTTGATGCAAATAATGCATACGATGATCTATTGTGAAATATGAAGGGCTGCATACCGAACCACCAGCCTTCATGCATAAGAACGGAAGCCCCTTACCATCTGTACGAAGATAGCTATCTTGCCATCCAATTCCCTCTTCTACAGAAGGTTCAACCAAAACTGCTGCTGCTCCATCACCAAATATAGGGCAAGTAGCACGGTCTGTGTAATCTACTATCGAAGACATCTTATCAGCGCCACATACCACAATTTTCTTGTATCGTCCACTCTGTATCATACCTGCAGCAGCATCCATAGCAAACAAGAAACCGCAACAAGCAGCTTGCATATCAATGGCAAAAGCATTTTTCATACCCAAGCGACCGATAACGATGCTTGAAGTAGAAGGAAAATGATAGTCAGGAGTTGTTGTTGCTACAATCACGCAATCAACTTCTTGAGGATCGGTACCAGTTTTCTCTAACAATTGCTTTACAGCCTTACGTGCCATATAGCTTGTACCCAAACCCTCTTCATTGAGAATGCGACGTTCTTTAATACCAATACGTGTCATGATCCATTCATCGTTGGTATCAACCATACGTGAAAGTTCATCATTATTCAAAACGTATTCAGGAACATATCCGCCTACACCTGTGATGACAGCATTTATTTTTTCCATTTGAATATATTTTTATAGGCGCACAATTAGTATTTAGTTCTGTTATTTACCTTAGTTACTAACACTCAATCATTTACATTCTAATGTATAACATATGATGCATTTAATTAAAGTACAGCGCTTTATCTTTGCTATGACTTATATAGCGATAAGCATTTTCACTAATAAAACGCTATTTAGTAAAATAACAAGTCACCTAGTGTGCTCCAAATACAGACAATCTTAATAAAAAAATAGTTTAAGAGTTACGTCTCTGGCGTTCATCTTTATGTCTGGATGAAACGCAGACAGGAAAGGAAACGTCAAAGAGCCAACCAACTCTTAAACTACCAGTTTCATTTTAGTTGAACGAGAATGTAACTCTAATATTATTCAGCCACTTCCTTTTCAATAGCCAACTTACCACGATAGTAGCCGCATGTAGGGCATACAGTGTGGTAGATGTGCCAACCTCCACAATTAGGGCAGATAGCCAATGTAGGAGCAACTGCCTTGTCGTGAGTTCTACGCTTTAGAGTTCTCGTTTTTGATTGTCTTCTTTTAGGATGTGCCATTTTGTTATTCTATTTTTTAGTTGTATAAATCATTTATATTTTTCTGCTACACTTATATCTATATCCAAAGATTTACCCATTAAAATAACGATTTTGCGTTTAATCGTCATCCTCGTCTTCTTCAGAGTTCAAACTTGATATTATGTAATTCATCATATCTGGGTTGCATTCTCCATCATGATGAATGCGTTGCATAGGCAATGAAGTTTCAATAATTTCATATACTTGCCATGAGAGGTCGTAGCACTGATTATTAGCTTCAACATAAAGCATATCATCAGCATCATTCTCCTCAGGTTCAGCATCCTTTATCTTTATTGTATCTTCAGCATCAACATCAATACGTAAAGGATCTAAGCAACGATCGCAAGCAACCACCACATAGCCCTTAGCTTTAATGTTTACTTTATACACATCACCTATAGGACGTTTCACATAAACTTCAAGACAAATCTCCCCACCGCTTATTTCTTCTTGCTCCAGGTCAGCAAAGAAGCGATCAGCCAATGTAAAATCCAAGCGTTTAGCTACTTCGGCAGCATGCGCCAAATTGATATTTAAGAGATTAATACTTTGCATAGCGACTGCAAAGGTAACAAAATCTATTGTAATAGCGCATATTACCTTATTTTTTTTCATCATTTATAATATTTTTTGCTTACAGGATGCTCCATAACTTATTTATGGCAACAAAAATATTGCTTTTACCTTTATTTTCGTTTTTGTAACACAGCAAATCTTTTGCCTTGTGGTTATGATATTGTATCTTTGCAAAACAAACACACATAGTGATTGTAAATAAAAAGTTAGAAATACAAATTTTACAATTTTCTTTTATACATGAACATTTTCTTCTCTTCTAAAAAGTTGCTCGTTGTGGTAGCAAGTTGTCTACTATCTACAGGAACTTTATGGGCAGACATTAACCCTAAGCCCTTTGTAATTCCCGAGCTCAAAACTTGGACTGGTGCTGAAGGTCAAACTGCTATCTCAGGTCGTATTATCATCAAAGGAAACAACGCTCAAGCAACAGCCGAATCCTTGGCTAACGACTACAAAGCAATGTTTGGTAAATCGCTTACCATCACAACAGGCACAGCTAAAGCTGGTGATATAGTTCTAAGCATCAAAAAAGACAAGAAATTAGGTGAAGAGGGCTATTCTCTAAACATAGGAAATGCCATTGAACTAACAGCTAATACAACCCAAGGACTCTTTTGGGGTACACGTACACTCCTTCAAGTAGCAGAGCAACATAAAGACGCCGCATTGCCCAAAGGCAAAACAATTGATGTGCCAGAGTATAAGCTACGTGGATTTATGATTGACTGCGGCCGTAAATTCATCCCTATGAGCTACCTGCGCAATTTAGCTAAAATAATGGGATACTACAAGATGAACACACTGCAAGTTCACCTTAACGACAATGGTTTCCGCCAATATTTTGGCAATGATTGGAACAAAACACAAGCTGCATTCCGCCTTGAGTGCGACACTTATCCAGGATTAACTGCTAAAGACGGCTCTTACAGCAAAAAAGAATTTATTGACCTTCAAAAACTTGCCGAGGAGAACGGAGTTGAAATTATCCCTGAGATAGATGCTCCTGCACACTCGCTTGCATTTACACAATACAAGCCAGAGATAGGAAGCAAAGAATATGGAATGGATCACCTTGATCTATTCACTCCCGAGACATACAAGTTTATGGATGGCCTTTGGAAAGAATATATAGGTGGTAAAGATCCTGTTTTCCGCGGTCCACGCGTACACATCGGTACAGACGAATACTCTAACGCTAAAAAGGATGTAGTTGAGAAATTCCGTGAATACACAGACCATTACATCAAATTGGTTGAGAGTTACGGCAAGAAAGCTGTGCTTTGGGGTGCGCTCACTCATGCTAATGGTACAACTAAGGTTAAGTCTAAAGATGTTTTGATGGACATTTGGTACAATGGTTATGCCGATCCTACTGAAATGCGTAAGCAAGGATATAAATTAGTAAGCATTCCCGACGGAATGGTATACATTGTACCTGCTGCAGGTTACTACTACGATTACCTAAACTGCCAATACCTCTATGAGCATTGGACACCTGCTGTTATCGGTAACAAAACATTCCCCGAAAACGATCCAGCCATTGAAGGTGGCATGTTTGCTGTATGGAACGACCACGTTGGCAATGGTATAACCACCAAAGACGTACACCATCGTGTTTACCCCGCCCTACAGACCTTGGCTGTAAAATGCTGGACTGGAAAAGAGACTAAACTTTCTTATGCTGATTTTGATAAGAACCGCAAAAATCTTAGCGAAGCTCCTGGTGTAAACGAGTTAGGTCGCATTAGTCTTACAAACAACAAGACTACACTCCATGGTCCTATAACTCCAGGACAAAAGCTCGACTGGGAAGAGGTTGGCTACAACTATGCTGTATCATTCACTATCGATGGAAAGCAAGAGGCAAAAGGCACAGAACTATTCCGTTCGGCAAATGCTGTTGTTTACTTGTCAGACCCCGACCAAGGAAAACTTGGTTTTGAGCACGAAGGCTACCGCAACCTCTTTAACTACCGCGTTCCTGTTGGCGAAAAACATACCATCACTATTGAAGGAACAAACAAAGCTACTCGTCTGTACGTAGACGGCAATTTGAAAGAAGAACTGGGTCCCAAGACACTCTATGTAATGCGCGACCAAGACCGTGCACACTATCAAGTAAAGGGTACCTACACTTACGAACCCGTAGTTTATCAACCAACAGATCAAATCTATTATCAACGCACACTTGTATTTCCACTTCGTCAAGCTGGACAATTCAAAAGTAATATTTCAGATTTGACAATTGAAATAAAGTAAGCACACATTCCCTCATATCAAGGAATTTATTTCCTTGAATGAATTGCTTATAAACAAATTCATATTTACACATAAAAAGGCGGAACTGCACCCTATGTCAGTTCCGCCTTTTATGTTTCCATTAGGCCAATATTACGTAAGCATCCCTTGCAAGCCGTGTTGTATATACTCCTATAAAGTTGAAACCTTACAGACAAAAAGCACTCACGTTTTGCCTGAATGAAAACTATATCTACCATCTATACTCTCAAGGCATAGATATACAAATCTATCAAGACTTTGGTCTATTTGTTTTCTACAATACAGCCTGCATGGAATGTTTACAATATTACATACACAAGCAGCAATCACTTTTTCATTCCAACACTGCCAGCATATTTCTCACTGAACTCACAATTTATCTCTACAAGTTCTTTAAAACCATAGATATAATCATCATAAATATCAGCCATTTCTGCACCTTCACAATCTATCCCCGAATAGCCTAAAGCCGACCTAACAATCTCAGCTCTTTCTTCTATTGTTGTATCTTTGATTAATAAACTTTTCATAAACAATTTATTTTAATGCATC
>DJEH01000032.1 GCA_002431845.1 Prevotellaceae bacterium UBA5903
CCTGGAGGATTCGAAGGGAGCTGGTCGTACAGCACTTACCCATATTAGCCAATACAAATAAGTTTTTCACCCATTTTGTATTTGCGGTTGCAAAGGTAAGGCTTTTTTATTAACCACCAAACAAAAAGTACATTTTTTATTTTGACAACACCTAAAAATTTACATTCAGACCCAAAGAAAGCAACTCATTAAACTCGAAATCCGACTGATTGTCTCCCCGACTTCTACTATCATCATAGCGTGGATATAAGAACAAACGAGCTGATAGATAACGATTTATAGATAAATTAAATGTATTCTCCCACTCTATTTGCGTTTTAGAATAATCTGTAAAATAATATATGCGTCCTATCCAAGCGATATTATTAACTATTTTCCAGCTATAATTTATTGTCACATTCGATCCGTAATCCCATTTAGTATGATGTCCCTCATCAAGTCCAAAAGACGTTATCAACGAAGAACGCCCAACATATTTAAACTTCAAAGCGAGAGGAGATAAAGTTGCATTTATTTTAAATTTGTTATTCTTAGACGATTGCTGATAATCCATACCAATAGACAAAAGAGACTCAAAGGGCGACATAAAGTCAGAATAAACAAATTTGTCATTAGCCTTATACCCCTTACAAAATTGCGTCCAACTCTGCAACATCAAGGTATAATACCAATGCTTAACGGCTCGTAATCCTATTTTATTTGTCAAACGCAATAAATCCGAATTTGTTTTGTATTTATGCTCTTCGTCGTTATGAGATGTTTGGAAACCTAACTTCATCTCCAATTTATTGTCAAAAGTAAACTTTTGTTGGTTATTATAGTTTGCCTCTATAATAGTTGATGCCAACAGAGCATTATGACTTTCACCGCCTTTATACCAATTGTCACTCACATAATTCTGAGTAAATTGCAAAGAGAAATTAGTTTTGAAAGCCCAAAAATTAGGACGACGCACAATAATACCATAATCATCTTCTATAGGTGACAAAATGTCATCACCCTCACGATTCTTTACATTAGAAGAATAACGTTGTGACAATTCCACCTTTGGGTGTTCTTCTACAAAGGTTTTTTTATTTAGCAATGACACCTGAGATTTTTCACAAGGCAAGACTATCGATGGATATTGTATACATGCGTTTACTACATAACTATCAGCATTACTCAGCAAAGTTACAATATCCGAAGTCAAATAATCTTTTCTTTTTGGCACCATTGTTTCATCATCAATCCCAAACATTCTATGCAGCATTGAAGGATAAAGCGCAGGTGCTCCCATCAATGATGCATAATACGGATTGCTCATAGAATCTACATGAAGGGTAGTCACATTATGAGACATGGCAAACAAAGAATCCAACTTACGCGAGGCATTGGAAACAATCAAGCTATTTTGATGTAAGATGCGTGCTTCTCTATTCGATACACGACCTCCTTGAGCCCATATATTTTGTACTGAAAAAAAGAAGCAAAAACTTACCAGTAAATAGTATTTCATACTACAATCGTATTACATTTTCTTTTTATATATTGCGAAGGTAAACATTATTTATCAATTTGCTTTGTCATTCCAATTAAATAGCATATTTTTGAACGAAATTCTGTATGTTTTATTATAAAACAGGATAGTATGAGACAACTTAAAATCACCGTAGCCATTACATCGCGCAAGGGCGAAGCACTTGAACGCTATCTCCAAGAAATAAGCCATGAAGACATGGTAAACATTGAAGAAGAGGCTGAATTGGCTCGACGCATACACAAAGGCGACCAAGAAGCATTAGAGAAACTCGTTAGAGCTAATCTCCGATTTGTTGTATCTGTTGCTAAACAATATCAAGGGCAAGGATTAGCTCTCACCGATTTAGTAAACGAAGGTAATGTTGGATTGATTACGGCTGCACAAAAGTTTGATGAAACCCGCGGTTTTAAGTTTATCTCGTATGCCGTATGGTGGATAAGACAAAGTATCTTACAAGCTTTAGCAGAAAATAGCCGTCTTGTTAGGTTGCCTCTTAACCAAGTGGGCTATTCAAGCAAAGTTAATCGATTCTACAATAAGTTTGTACAAGAAAACGAACGACGTCCTTCAACCGAAGAGATTGCCGAAGGCATTGGTATTGAAAAAGAAAAGATTAACAATGCACTTCTTACATCGGGCAAGCACATTTCAATGGATGCTCCACTTGTTGAAGATGAAGATAGCTGTTTGCTTGACCTCTTAACAAATAGCGAGAATGACGATACTGATTCGAAATTAGTTACCGAATCGCTCAAGACCGAAGTACGTAGAGCTATAGACATGCTACCCGATCGCGAGTCACAGGTTATCCGCATGTACTATGGTATCAACACACCAGAATTAGGTCTTGAAGAGATAGGACGAGCTCTCAATCTTAGTCGCGAACGCGTGCGCCAAATCAAAGAAAAAGCCCTCGCTTTATTGCGCCATGCACAAATTGGAAGTGTACTAAAAGAATATCTTTAGTACAAAACTATCCATAAAGCATTCTAATACCTAAATAAGGGGATTTTTGATTTTATGCAGAAGTTATTTAAAAGCATTTAGAATAAAAAGATTAACTTTGCAAACACATAAAGATGATAGAATAAAACGATAGTCTATCATCAAGCATCTTAAAAGATAAATCAAGCTAACATACACTCAAAACATTTCAGATGAAATTTTATATTAAAGCATTCATTACAGTCGTTATTATGACTATATCTATATGCAATGTACAGGCTAAGAGTAAAAACGACAAGTCTGTGTTTGCATTCGTTTATGGAACTTGCTTCAACGATTCCATTGTATACATATCTTCAATTGAACGTTTGCCTAATACTGCAATAGACAAGAAAACCAACTTCTTAAATGAAAGAAGCAGTTATGCCAATGCATTCAAGGCCTATTTAGACAACAAATACCAAGAACCACACACTTGCGCTGTTTTCTATGCAACTAAACGAGATAATATAGAGAAAAAATATGTAAAGATCCGCCATAATGCCACTAAAGACAAGCATTGTAGATTGGTGGAAATACCTACGACCGATTTTAAGATCTCTACAACAAATATCAGCACAGAACAATAACCTTTATAATACCAATCATTAATTGTGGAAACTTTAGTATTTAAGGTTGCCGATGTATATTTCTCTATACAAGCAGCAAACGCAAACGAGCTCAAGAAACTTTTGCCTTCTTATGCACCATTTTATGTGAAGAATGCAGAAGAACCATTAATACTTCAAGCCACTATAGACAACCATTTAGTGAACGACCAACCCGAGGGTGAGGAGTTAGGCCAGTTTGATTGCGGAGGATGCAATCATGGCATTTATAAAACTGCAGATGGCTATAAAATACTGATTAGTACTGTTGAAAACCACCTTGCAAGTGCTCTGCAAACCAATCATGACTTTAGCAAATGCTCAATCTCTTTATTAGGCGAAGAGCAAGATCATGCCTTTGGCCTTGGCAATGCCATGATGATTGCTTTTGCCTTTGCTGCATCTTACCATAATATACTATTGATGCACGCATCTGTCACCATGCAAAACGGATATGGTTATTTATTTTTAGGCAAAAGTGGAACAGGAAAGAGTACACATTCTTCATTATGGAGAAAGTACATTTCTGGTTCAGACCTTCTAAACGACGACAATCCAGCCATTAGATTTACAGCAGATGACCAGGCTATTGTATATGGTACCCCATGGAGCGGAAAAACTCCATGTTACCGCAATCTACAGCTACCTATTGGAGCAATCTTACGCTTAGAGCAATATCCCGAAAACATCATACGCAAAGAAAACAAGCTACAAGCCTTTGCCTCTATTCTTTCTTCTTGCTCTACCATGGTGTGGGACAAGCCATCATATAGTCACATTACGCATACCGCTGAACTTTTTGCTACTAGCGTTCCTACATTCTACCTGCAATGCCGTGCAGACGAAGAGGCTGCTCAACTTAGCTATCAAACAATAGCACATAAATAAGGATATAGTAATGGAAACGCATAAAATTGAAATACCTAACAAGATACTCATAAACGAAATTAAAAAGATACTTAATGAAGGGCATAGTGCAACCTTTAGAGTAAAAGGATATAGCATGCGCCCATTCTTAGAGCATGAACGTGATAGTGTAAAAATTGAAAAAGCCATTGCCGAAGACATCAATGTCAAAGATGTTGTATTGGCTGAGGTACAACCACACGTGTATGTTCTGCATCGCGTAATTAGACGCATAGACAACCAACTCACTTTAAAAGGCGATGGCAACGTTGTCGGCACAGAACATTGTTTGGTAAATGATGTAGTAGGCAAAGCTACTGCATTTTATCGTAAGGGAAGAAAGCAACCAGACCTCGTAACAGAAGGTAAATGGAAAATATATTCCAACATTTGGCTCACATTATCTCCAATTCGCCGCATAATGCTAGGCATTTACCGCCGACTGCCCTTCAAGTTTTGACACAACATCCAACAAATACATTCTCTCACACACACCTTTTTAAAATAAATAAAGCATGAAAGCAAAGAAAGGATTTGAACTACGCAAAATATGTGGTGAATATGTCATTATGGCCACAGGTATTGAAACTATTGATTTCAATCAACTCATATCGCTCAACGAGAGCGCAGCTTACCTTTGGAAAAAAATAGCTGACAATTCTTTCGATAAAGACACATTGGCCACACTCCTTTGCGATGAATACGAAGTTAGCAAAGAACAAGCTCTCATTGATGCCGAAAACATCATTGGCCAATGGTTTGAACAAGGTATTATAGAAGAATAAACATGCAAAATATTGGTGCGCTCTCTTAGAGAGCATACCAATATTTTATATTTTTAGTACAAGCGAAACATTACTATAACACAAAAATAAAAAAGAATGAAAGAGCTTTCATTAAAGTACGGATGCAATCCTAATCAAAAGCCTGCTCGCATCTACATGGAACAAGGCGAACTTCCTATTGAGGTTCTTGGTGGACGTCCTGGCTACATCAACTTTCTAGACGCTTTAAATGGATGGCAACTTGTTCGCGAGCTCAAAGCTGCAACAGGCATTCCTGCCGCTGCATCTTTTAAGCACGTATCACCCGCAGGTGCAGCCGTTGGTATTCCTATGAGCGAAACGCTGAAAAAGATTTATTTTGTTGATGACATCAGCGAACCCCTCTCTCCTATTGCTACAGCTTATGCTCGTGCACGTGGAGCCGACCGCATGTCATCATATGGAGACTTTATCTCACTCTCAGACACTTGTGACAAAGCTACGGCTCTCATCATCAAGCGCGAAGTCAGCGATGGTATCATTGCTCCCGATTACACCCCCGAAGCTCTTGAAATTTTACGTTCAAAACGTAAGGGTACCTATGTAATCCTTAAGATGGATACTAATTACAAGCCTGCACCAATTGAACACAAACAAGTTTTTGGAGTGACCTTTGAGCAAGGACGTAATGAAGTAGACCTTACATCCGACTCTTTATTCAGCAACATTCCTACAGAAAATACTACCTTTACCGAAGAAGCCAAAAGAGACCTCAAAATTGCTCTCATCACGCTTAAATACACGCAATCAAACTCTGTATGCTACGTAAAAGACGGGCAAGCAATCGGTATTGGTGCAGGCCAACAAAGCCGTATCCATTGCACTCGATTAGCTGGCAACAAAGCCGATATATGGTGGCTTCGCCAACACCCCAAAGTGATGAACTTACCTTGGGTTGAAAAGATACGCCGTGCAGACCGCGACAACACCATTGATATCTATATTTCAGAGGATCATGATGACGTGTTAGCAGATGGTGTATGGCAACAATTCTTTACTGAAAAGCCCGAAATTCTTACGCTCGAAGAGAAGAAAGAATGGATTGCGAAGAATACGAATGTAGCACTCGGTTCAGATGCTTTCTTCCCATTTGGCGACAACATTGAACGCGCCCACAAAAGTGGTGTTCAGTATGTTGCCCAAGCAGGTGGTAGTGTCCGCGACGACCATGTAATTGCTACATGCAACAAGTATGGCATGGCCATGGCATTCACTGGTATTCGCCTATTCCACCATTAATTTATAAAATAACAGATTGTTTGGTACTTTTGCATTTAGAACAACCACAAAGTACCAAACAATCTATACAAACTCTTAAGTATGTTTTCAATATTTATATAATCGTATGCTAACTTTTTAATATAAATATTGAACATTTACTTATCCAAACAACATCGTTATGACCATTAACAGAAAAGCCTCAGACGAAGAAATAACACAGGCCATGATGGTGGGCATCACCTTTAAGGGAGCCAAACTTAAAAAAGGCACCAATGAGCCAAAAATCAAGACTAAGGCTAAAAAGAAAACCTACATCACAGGATTACATGGTTCTGGTTCCGCTAAGAAAAAGGCCGAAATACGTCAGCGCAGGGCCAACAGACACAAGAACAAATAAGAGAACCATATACTTTATGTTCTCTACGAGAGTTTAAACACCTTAAAGCATAAATGACAATGCTCTAAAACACCTTAAATAAGGCTGTAACAAGCAATCATTTTAACTTTAAGGCGCTTAAACTCTATTTTTATGCCATTCTTTCAATGATTTTATGTAAGTTTGCA
>DJEH01000089.1 GCA_002431845.1 Prevotellaceae bacterium UBA5903
GCGAACGCAAACTCGTTCTTGCTAAATACGACGATATTATTCCTGCTGCGACTCCATTCATCTACAAGTT
The DNA here is from genome assembly GCA_002431845.1 of Prevotellaceae bacterium UBA5903. GTDB lineage: Bacteria > Bacteroidota > Bacteroidia > Bacteroidales > Bacteroidaceae > Alloprevotella. The sequence continues at coordinate 71 of DJEH01000089.1, forward strand.
CACTGCTACTTCACACAATGGTGACTCTGAAACGGGTGTAGGTATGGCTCAACTCGCTATCGCTACCGACGATATGGCTAACTTCTCTGACTACGTATTCACTCCTCAAGCTGCTAACGGCCTTGTAGGTACTATCACCGCAAATGACACAATCTCTGGTGGTACTGCTTACTTCCTCAATGGCGAATTGAAGGAAATTGCACCAAATAGTTACAATACTCATATAATTGGTGCTAACAGTGGTTATATTGTGGGATGTCCTACAACAAAAGCCGAGGGTGATGCAACTATTGATGTTCGCTATTTGGAACCAACTATTCCTACAGAAATAAGCGAAGACAATGTTGTGGTACTTCCTTCGTTGGTGGATGTTTATAGTGTAAATGGTGCGCTTATTCGTAAGGGTGTTAAGAGTACTGAAGCTACCAAGGGACTTTCTACAGGTTTCTACATCGTTGGTGGTGTTAAGGTGCTTGTAAAGTAATTGGTTCATACTAATTAACTGTTATTTAAATAAAAAGGGTGTGTCTGCTGAAAATGCATGACACACCCTTTTTATATGCTATCGCGAAGTTAGGCTTCGGTTCGGCAGAGTAAAAAAGAAACCAAAATATTTTGCTTTCTTTTTTGCTCTTCACTCACCTTGCACTAACTTTGCACAAGAATAGTATAAACATAAAAGAATTAAGAAAGAACATGGCAAAGAAAGCACTACTTATGATTCTTGATGGTTGGGGCATTGGAAAGCACAACCATGGTGATGCAATATTTGAGGCTCCCACTCCTTTTATGGACCACCTCAATGCTACTTATCCTCATTCTCAACTCCTTACTTGTGGTGAGAACGTAGGTTTGCCCGATGGACAAATGGGTAACTCAGAGGTAGGACACCTTAATATTGGCGCTGGACGCATTGTGTTCCAAGACCTCGTAAAGATTAATCGTGCTTGTGCAGATGGTTCAATTATGAAGAACCCTGAGGTAGTTTCGGCATACGAGTATGCAAAGAAAAATGGCAAGGCACTTCACTTGATGGGTTTGACATCTACAGGTGGTGTACACTCTTCATTAGACCATTTGTTTAAGTTGATTGAGATTTCAAAGGAGTATGGTGTGGCTCAGAACACGTTTGTTCACTGCTTTATGGATGGTCGTGACACAGACCCTAAGAGCGGTAAGGGCTTTATCGAACAACTTCAGGGTGTTTGCGATGCAAATGGTGCACACATTGCCAGCATCATCGGTCGTTTCTATGCAATGGACCGTGACAAGCGCTGGAACCGCGTGAAACTTGCATACGATCAATTGGTTGAAGGCAAGGGACGCAAGGTTACGGATATGGTTGAAGGTGTGCAAAGTTGCTACGATACCGACTCTGAGGAGCACAAAAACACCGATGAGTTTATGGAACCATTGGTAAATGCCAACGTAGATGGCCGTATCAAGGAAGGCGACGTTGTTATCTTCTTTAACTATCGTAACGACCGTGCAAAGGAATTGACCATTGTGCTCACTCAGCAGGATATGCCCGAAGAAGGCATGCACACTATTCCTGGCTTGCAATATTACTGCATGACTCCTTACGATGCTTCGTTCAAGGGTGTACACATTCTCTTCCCCAAAGAGAACGTTCAAGACACACTTGGCGAATACATTTCAAAGCAAGGACTAAAGCAACTTCATACTGCTGAGACAGAGAAGTATGCTCACGTAACCTTCTTCTTTAATGGTGGTCGCGAAACTCCATACGAGGGTGAAGACCGTATACTTGTTCCTTCGCCAAAGGTTGCTACTTACGACCTTAAGCCAGAGATGTCGGCTTATGAGGTAAAGGATAAACTTGTTGCTGCTATTAAGGAGAACAAGTACGACTTTATTGTGGTTAATTTTGCAAATGGCGACATGGTAGGTCATACGGGTGTTTACGAGGCTATTGAAAAGGCTGTTGTAGCTGTAGACGCTTGTGTTAAAGACGTGGTTACTGCCGCTAACGAGGTTGGTTACGAAACGGTTATCATTGCCGACCATGGTAATGCCGACAACGCTATCAACCCCGATGGCACCCCCAACACGGCTCACTCATTGAACCCCGTTCCATTTATCTACGTCACCGAGAATAAAAATGCTAAGGTAAAGGATGGTGTGCTTGCCGATGTTGCACCCTCTATCCTCCACATCATGGGATTGAAGCAACCTGCAGACATGACAGGTAAAGACCTTATTGAAGACTAAGTTATTTTTAACTATTCCCAGTAAATAAACAAGCAAGCCATAATGCTCTGCAACGGAGCGTTATGGCTTGCTTGTTGTTTTATGTGATGAGTGTGTTTAAAGTCGGCCTTGTGCCTTGTATTTTTCAAAGTCGCTGCGCGAGCCGTTAAACACGTTTACGTCTACCGTTGTGTGTATGCCTCGCACACGACCATAGGGCGAAACCTGCCAATGTAGCAATTTAACGTATGGCTTAAATTCGCCATAGCGCGCTATCCAAACATCGTAGTTCTTAAGTGCCGAGGGGGCATTTTTGAGATGTTTATTCACAAATTGTTGGCCCACGTATAGCACAGGGCGTTTGCCTCTACGTTTTTCAACAATGCGCAGCCAAGTGAGCACTTGACGAAACATACCAGCTTCGCCACCCATTCTCTTTATTTGGTCGGGCGTGGGTTCAAGGTCGAGCACGGGGGGGAGGTCGTTGGCTGCAATCCATGTCATTTTTAAGAAGTACTCAGCCTGTTGTGCTCCCGAACTTGTGGCTGTAAAGAAGTGGTATGAGCCTGTGGCTATGCCGTGAGCTCGGGCTTGTCGGAGGTCGGATGGGTAGTACTTATTGAACATGCTGCGCCCTTCGGTAGATTTGATGTAGACAAACGATACAGGATAATCAACGCTACCATGAATGCGGCGGTCGGCTCCCAAACTCGTTATGCGCAGGCGTTTCCAATCAATGCCAAAGCGTTTGCGTCCCTTTTCGTGTTGGTAGCGCGAGAGGTCAATGCCATATATGCGGTCGGCTGTATAAATCATGCGTTCGCCCTGAAAGCGTCCCGCCTTCCATGAGCCACAGCGCACCATCTGTCCGCCTTTCGAACTGAACCCATGTCCTGTGCGCTTGCCGTTGTCCCATTCGCCACAATAGTACTCGCCGTTGGCTGCAAAGAATGCGCCTTTGCCGCAAAACTCACCGTTGGCATCGAATTGCCCCTCATACACACCACGTGCATTGCGGCATTTGCCTTGAATAAGGCTATCGTTGTGCCAAATGCCAATGAAGCGTGTGCTGTCTGATAGGCGCGTAAGTACACCATAGCCTTGGCGCATGGCGTGGCCATCAACCATTTTTGTGCTCACCTCGCCTTTGTAGCATAGTGAGTCGGGCAGATGGAGCGTGGTGCACGTAAGAGGCGCTTTGCTGCTAATGGTTTTGGACTTATCGTTTGTACAAGAGATGCTTTTAGCCCAGCCCACAAAGTTGGTTATCCACCACATAGGCCATGAGTGAACTTGCTGCATCAGTTCCACTATTTGAAGGCTTGATATGCGTGTATGGCATCTTTGCACTTGCGAGAAGTGGCCCGACGAATTGACCCATGCACCCCCCTCGGCAGCAGGATAAAGCTCTTTATCGCTATCGGTAACAACGGGACAGACCGAAAGACATTGGCTGCCCAAATCGTTGAAAGCATACAACTTGCAACGCACTTTGTGCACCCCCCAACGATAAACCGAAAAGCGTCGGCATTGCTGTGGCAAACGCTCGCTATTGAGCTGAACAAGCATTAACCCGCCATGATGTGCCCTTACACGGGCAGTTAGCGAGTCGCCACTATGGGGCAAACGTACCACAGTTTGCGTGTGTAAATAAGCCGTAAGATGTTTTTCTTTACGTGCATTCTCCACTTTAGATAGTGCCAATTGGGTTTGTGATGTAAGTTTGCTTATCTTTTCGCGATAAGCCATCACATCGTTATAGCCATCGTCTACCACAGTGTGTGTGCGAGCATAGTAGTCAAGCTCTTTCAGTTCGCTTTGTTGGGTGTGGAGACGGCGGTTGAGCAGAGAGTCGAGGGCAGAAAGACGTCGGCTCACTTCAGAAGTCGAAATACTATCGGGCATGCCATCAACCATCATGTCGGACGTAACGATATCGCCAACGTTCGAAACAAAGGTACCCGTCTGACTATGTTTTTCAGCCACGTAGTTGGCATTTGTTGCCGCATCTTGCAGGGAGTCGTTGCGCAACGACAAAAATAGCGTGTCGCCTTGCTTAAGTGGCAAAGCATAAGTGGCACGTGCATCTATGCGACAGATGGCCGAGAGCAATGTTTGCTGCTTACGGGGTAGTAGAACAAACAATATCAGCGCTACAAGGCATAGTACCAATATCGTGATGAGAGATATTTTTACTTTACGTTTCATTTGTTTTAAGTAAAGTTTTGGTGTTTTTGTAAAGTTGTTGCAGAGGATAGTTAATAATGCAATTCTCGTTTTGTTTAATGTGCAAAGTTAGCGTTTTTTTTGTTTCATTGATATATGTGTTGTTCAATTCATAATAGCGCTATTATTGGGCAATAATACGCTTGTAGTTTTGCCATAATGCGTAAGCAAGTTTGCTCATTTCGGTCGTAATGAATGCTCATCTCGGTCGTAATGAATGTTCATCTCGGTCGTAATGAATGCTCATCTCGGTCGAAGTAAGACGACTTGCATACGTATTTTGGTAAAACTATCCTCTTGTTATAGCCAAACTATAAGGCTTTTTTGTGTCAATATGCCCACTTGCTTATACCTGCCTTCCGTACTTTTGTTTATTATATCTGTAATTGTGGTATTGCGTAAGGAGGCAAAATGCTCTATTTTTGCAATTACAAATACCGTTGGCTATATTAAGTAGGTATTCAAAATTAATTTATATGGTTGAGCTCTGCATGAATTGATATGTATTAGCACATTGTCTTTGCCATAACCACAGGCTTCATCGGTTGCGTAGCTTGCTACGCTCTCTTTTCAGCCTATGCTTCTGACAAAAACGATGCACAATTCATATCACAATTAATTACGAACACCTACTTAATTTGTGAGGATTATTGCAAGTAAATAACCAATTAAAATCATTTTACAATGAAAAAGTTAGCATTAATGATTGCAGCCGTCATGTCGTTTGTATTTGTTGTGACGGCGTGTGCAAAGAAAAAAGAGGATACAAAGGTTATGGAAACAAACAAAACAAATGCAGCTCAAACAGCAAATAAGAGCAAGACATTGGTAGCTTATTTTTCGGCAACAGGCACTACTGAGAATGTAGCCAAAATGATTGCCAAGGCAACGGATGGCGAGCTATACAAAATTCAGCCCGAAGACGAGTACACACCAGCCGACCTTGATTGGACTGATAAATTGTCGCGCTGCAGCCGCGAGAACGCTGACCCTAAATCGCGTCCTGCCATTGTGATGGAAAAGGTTGATATGGATGAATACGACGTAGTTTACCTGGGTTATCCTAACTGGTGGAATGCTGCTCCGCGCATTATAAACACTTTTGTTGAGGCCTATGGGCTGAAGGGCAAAAAGGTCATTCCGTTCATGACATCGGGCGGAAGTGGTATTGAAAATTCAGAAGCATTGTTGAAGAAAGCATACCCTGACGTGAAATGGCAAAAGGGTAAGTTGCTTAATGGCGTTACGCAGAAGGATGTTGACAACTGGGTGAAGTAACGATGTAAAATAAGTTTGTTTACTTGTTACAGAACACAAAAATAAAAGGGTGGTTATGTACAATTTAGACGTTTTGTACATAACCACCCTTAAAATGTATTGGCCTTGTTAGTATGGATGTTTATTTAAACCGCATCCACTTAATCATTTCCTTAATACTTGGTTTCTTGCCGTACATCAATATGCCAACACGATAAATGCGGGCACTGCACCACACAAAGAAGATGGCGGTGGCATAGAGCAGAGCAATAGATAATGCCTCTTGCCAAAGCGGAACCCCAAAGGGGATGCGCACCATCATGACAATGGGCGAGGTGAGCGGAAACATAGACGACCAAAAGGCTAATGGACCATTGGTATTTTCGGTTGAGCCCAAGGCGGCATACATGCCAAACACCATTATAAATATTACGGGCATGATGAATTGTGAAGAGTCTTCTTGCTCGTTTACCGATGCCCCGACTGCTGCAAAGAATGAGGCATAGAGTAGGTAGCCACCAACAAAATAGAGCACAAGGCAGATGCCCATCTCGGCAAACGGAAGGTTGAGCAATGCGGTGAGCAACTCTTGGCTTTCGGATAGTTGAGGCATTTGCTGTGCTTGTATAACAGCCATTTGCTGCGTTTGTGCCATGTCTGCACCCGATATGCCGAACAAAGGACCAGCTACCATGAGTATGACTGCCAACATAATGCCCCATATAAACATCTGCAGGAAGCCCACAAGTGCAATGCCAATAATCTTGCCCATCATAAGCTCGAAGGGCTTAACACTCGACACCATTAGTTCGACTATGCGATTGGTTTTTTCTTCCATTACGCTTTGCATCACCATGCCGCCATACGACATAACGAACATATAAATTAAAAACGTGAACAAGAAGCCTGCTGCCATAGCTATTTCGGTGCTTGAACTTGTGGCATTGCCCTCGGCATTGCGCTTGATGGTGCGTATGTCAATCTCAGATTGCACGTCAGAAATAATTTTGTCAATCCCTTTTATGCCTGTGGCTGCCAGTTTGTCGCGGCGCACTTGCTCATTGATGATGTTGCTAACGTACGACAAAAGTCCCGATGGAACTTCTTTAGTAGAGAGTATGGTTATGGCATGTGGATTTTTTGCAAGGTCGGCTTGTATGTTAATCACAGCCTCAAAGTGTGTGGTATCGGTGTAGTAAATGCTATTGTCGGGGTCGGATATAGGCACAAAACGATAGGTGGCATCACTCTTAAATAAGCCAATGTAGTGGCTTGTGCGGTCGGCAACGGCCACTTGCTTTTGCTCATCGTCGTGTATGCTCGAAAGCCAAATAGGTACGAACACCAATGCTGCAAAGATAAATGGCATGAGGATGGTGAGTAGGAGAAATGAGCGCTTTTTGACGCGTGTGGTGAACTCACGTTGTATGACTAATCCAATCTTATTCATGGTTGTTGGCTTTTACGATGTTCAAGAATATCTCTTGCATGGTAGGCATTTTTTCGCTGATAGAACGTGGCTCTATTTGCGAAGCAATGGCTGCGAAGAGTTGCGAATTGGTGGTTGTTTCTTCCTTGCGTATTGTGTAGGTGTGAAGTTTGCCGTTGTCGGTATGGCCCTCAATGCTAAACGTGTTGGCAACGCCGTTGAGCGTGCTGTCTTTTGACACACACTCGTACATTCCCGTGCGAAAACGCTCTTTTATTTCGTCTACAACGCCCGAAAGCACCACTTGAGAGTGGTTGATAAGTGCTATCTCGTCGCACACTTCTTCGACCGACGACATGTTGTGGGTAGAGAATATAATGGTGTGCCCTTTGTCGCGAAGCGAAAGGATTTCTTGCTTTAACATTTCGGCATTTACGGGGTCGAAACCCGAAAATGGTTCGTCGAAGATGAGCAAAGGTGGCTCGTGGAGTACAGTAATAATGAACTGTACTTTTTGCTGCATACCCTTAGATAGTTCTTCAAGTTTTTTGTTCCACCAAGGCATGATGTCGAACTTTTCAAACCATTTAACCAAGCGTTTCTTAGCCTCTTGGCGCGAAAGCCCTTTGAGTTGTGCCAAGTAAATGGCTTGTTCGCCAACCTTCATTTTTTTGTAAAGTCCGCGTTCTTCGGGCAGATAGCCAATGCGCATAACATCCTCGGGTTGGAAAGGATGACCATCAAAAAATACTTCGCCACTATCGGGAGCCGTGATGCGGTTGATAATGCGTATAAGTGTGGTCTTGCCCGCACCATTGGGACCCAACAGACCAAACACCTTGCCCTTTGGCACACGAATGCTTACGTCATTTAATGCCGTGTGCGAGGCATATTGTTTAACAATATGTGACGCTTCAAGAAAATAGTTGTTTTCCATTGTAAGTGGTGTGTGTGTTGTATAAAGGTTTATAGGATGGTTGAAGATTATACTTGCGTTTCGCCTTCAATAAAGTTCTCCATAAACATGTGTTCGCCATCAAAAACAGCATAAGAGAAAGTGGAAATCCAATCACCAAGAATAAGCAAACGTGTGGTGCGCGAAAGCATAAGGTCGAGCTCAATGTGACGATGTCCAAACACAAAGTAATTGATGTCGGGATGAGTTTTTAAGTAGTTCTTAGCGTAGATGATGAGTTCCTCATTTTGCTCTCCTTGATAGGGCGGCTCTTTGCCATCTTCGCGCTTTAGTCGCGAATGGCGTGCCCATTCAAGTCCGAACTCAACGCCCCACCGAGGGTGCATCATAGCGAACAATCGCTGGCAAAGAGAACTATGAAAAATAGAGCGTAAAAGCTTAAATTTGCTGTCGGTAGACCCTAATCCGTCGCCATGCGAAAGGTAGAACGTTTGTCCGTGAAGTTCAGTAACCTCGCTATGTGGGTGAAGCACCATGCCACACTCTTTTTCAAAGTAGTCGTGCTGCCAAAGGTCGTGGTTGCCATAGAAAAAATGCACCTCAACCCCCATATCCGTGAGCTCGCTTATTTTGCCTAAAAGCCTTGTATAGCCCTTAGGCACAACGTTGCGATATTCATACCAAAAGTCGAATATATCTCCTAACAAATATACAGCTTCGGCCTTGTACTTAATGCTATCAAGAAAATTAACCAACCGGCGCTCTTGCATACGCGGATGCTCAATGGCACGGCTACCAAGGTGGGCGTCTGAAAGAAAATATATGCTTTTCTGTGTGCTTTGTTTTGTTTCGTTCATAGCTTTATCTGTGTTATTTGTTGTATAAAAGAATAGGGGAGGGGCATCGGATGAGAGAGCGCGTTACAAAAAGCCAAGTTCGAGTTTAGCCTCTTCGCTCATCATGTCTTTATCCCATTCGGGTTCAAACACAAGTTTCACTTTGGCATCTTTTACTCCCTCAATGCCATCAAGTTTGGTGCGTACATCTTCGAGGATAAAGTCGGCAGCAGGGCAGTTGGGAGCAGTGAGTGTCATGTCTACTTCAAGAATGCCATCATCGTGCAGATCAATGCGATAAATAAGTCCGAGATTGTAAATATCTACGGGTATTTCGGGGTCGTAAACTGTTTTGAGCACTTCAACAATGCGTTCTTCTATCTTAAGCTTTTCTTCTTGAGTCATAATTATAATGGAGTAAGTATTTATTATAACATCCCCTCGTCGGCATAGCTATAATAGCCACTATTGGTTACAATAACGTGGTCGATGAGGCGAATGTCCATAGTTTGTGATGCTTTTTTAATTTTTTCGGTTATGTTGTTGTCTTCTCTGCTCGGACGTATATTGCCCGATGGATGATTGTGTGAGATGGCAATGTTGGGGGCATTTGCAAGCAATGCCTCTTTCAGTATAATCCTAACATCAACAATTGTGCCTGTGATGCCTCCCTTACTAATAAGCTTTGATGAGATAACGTGTAGGCTTTGGTCGAGCAAGAGCACATGCATCTCTTCGTGCGGAAGGTCGCGCATTTTGGGGCAGAAATAGTTGAAGATGTCGGCAGACGAGGTTATGGCTCTTCTGTCAACCTCCTCAGACATTCTGCGATTGGCCAATGCGCAAGAGGCAAGCAACGAAATGGCTTTGGCTTCGCCCATGCCTTTGTACTGGCAAAGCTCTTGTATGCTCATACGCCCTAATGTGGCAAGGCTACCATTGCAGTCGTTGAGAATGCGTTGCATGAGTTGAACAGCATTCTCCTCGCGATTGCCCGAACCTATGAGTATGGCCAATAGCTCGGCTTTCGACAGACTATCGGCACCGCACAGCATAAACTTTTCGCGAGGGCGGTCTTCTAAGGCAAGGTTTGTGATGCTTAATTTCATTGTTTCCTTAATCAAGCAGAAGGTGCTACACACTTCTTAATATCAATGCGTTGGATGGTAGGGTTATTTATAGAAACTATTGTGAAAAGCTTCGAATTCGCCTTTTTTGCGTACACACCTGTTCCACCATGCAAGGCAAAAGCCTAAGCCGTAACCCCACAACTGTACGTACGAAGCAACGATAGAACGCAGTCCTACCGAAAGACTATGCGACTGTATGGAAGCATCTGCCAATATGAGCAACGCATACAAGGCAAAGGGAGTGAGCATTACCCACCAATGTGGACATCCACCAATCAAAGCCAAAAGGCTAAGCAGCAATAAGAGGGCGCAGCCAACGGTAAATGCGGCAGGGAGGGTGTGAACCAATTTAAGGGTACCAGGGTGACGCTTGGTAAGATTGATGCGTGCTATGCCCGAATTAAACACTTGCTTAAAGAACTTTTTGAAGTCGGTGCGACGCTTGTGCCACACCCAAGCTTGCGGAAAAAGGCGAGCCGTATAGTGGTTTTCGAATATGCGAGTAGAGAAGTCGATGTCCTCGCCAAAGCGCATTTCAGAAAAACCATTTAGCGCATTGTAAACATGGCGATTTACGCCCATATTGAACGAACGCGGGTAGAACTTGTCCATCTTCTTCTTGCCTCCACGTATGCCACCAGTGGTAAAGAAGGAAGTCATGGCATAGCTTATAGCCTTTTGAGTGGGCGTAAAGGATGGATGAGCACAATCGGGGCCGCCGAAAGCATCGCAAGGCTTGGCGCTTAGTTCGTTTTCGACTGCTTGCAGATACCCCTCGGGCAATACGACATCAGAGTCGAGGATAATAACGTAGTCGCCTTGTGCACGTTCAACGCCATAGTTGCGGCTCTTACCAGGTCCGGAATTAGGCTTCATGTAGTAAGTAACATCCAAACAATCAGCATATCGGCTCACAACGTCCTTACACGGAACAGACGATCCATCTTCAACCACAATCACCTCAAAATCTTTTAGAGTTTGCGTGGTTAGGCTCTGCAATAGTTCGTCTACTTCGCTCGGTCGGTTATATACGGGTATAATAAATGAATATTTCATGGGGACAAAGTTAGTGCAAG
>DJEH01000025.1:0-236 GCA_002431845.1 Prevotellaceae bacterium UBA5903
GTTGGGACACTCCTGAATGGGCAGACGACGAGGAATAAAGATTATAAGCAGAGAAAGCAAAGAGAGCATATCTACATACTATTTTTGTAGGAATGCTCTCTTTGCTTATAATAAACGACATATGAGAGGTGTGTGTTTTTGAGTAGAAACAGAACTTGAAGTGTCTATCGTAGGCTTATCATCTACCTATTATACGTAATGAGTTGGCGTATCACGCCCACGATACGCTCGTATCA
>DJEH01000025.1:348-2706 GCA_002431845.1 Prevotellaceae bacterium UBA5903
ATCACGGCCGTGATACGCCAACTCATTACGTATGCATAGCATGAAACACCCCATTCGTTGGGCAATTAGCATGCGATTGTGCTTGTATATAGTCCGCAAAAACCACCATTATCGCACCCTTTTGTGTATAGGGCGGATAATGTTGGATTGTTAATTTTAGTGTTATTTATTCGTGCTTTAACAATGTGTTAAGAGTAAATAGCAGGAAAGCATTTATCAACTTTTTTGTCCCTTAGTTGTTTTTATAAAGCAAAGAGCTATAAATGTGAGTAATCCGTTAAGTACAAGCAGTTCGTAGCCAAAGGTATATCCCCACCAGATTGGTGAAAAATGGTCGAGTAGGCCGCATATAATTGGCGAAGCTATGCAGATGTAGGGCACTGCTTTATCGTGTACGCCACCATGCATTATCAGTCCGAAAGCATACAGTCCAAGCAGTGGTCCATAGGTGTACGACGCCATAACGTAGATGCTGTTGAGCACATTGTCGTTGCCTATAATCTTGAATGTGGTGATACATAAAGCAAAAGCAATGGCTACAAAAATATGAATGTAGCGACGTGTGCGAAGCGACTGCAAGCTTTGCTCCTTACTCTCCTTGATGCCCAAAAGGTCGATGCAAATGGTGGTGGTGAGAGCTGTCATGGCCGAGTCGGCACTCGAAAAGGCTGCTGCTACAATGCCAATGGTAAAGGGAATAATCACCCAAGTACCTAATGTGCCAGAGCTAACTAACCATGGTAACAGTTCGTCGCCCTTGGCAGGAGGGGTAAGTCCCTGTTGGGTGCAAAGTGTATAGAGCAATATGCCCAAGCCTAAGAACAATGTATTGACTGGTAGAAATGCTAAACCATAGGTACACATGTCCTTTTGTGCCTCGCGCAGTGAGCGGCAAGTAAGGTTTTTTTGCATCATGTCTTGGTCTAACCCCGTCATGACGATAACGATGAACACACCGCTGAGAAATTGGCGCCAAAAGGCTTGCGGGCTACCATAGTCCCATTGCCAAACGTAGCACATGGAGCTATGCTTAATGGTATGGAATGTTTGTGCAACATTCAGATGGAGTTTGCTTGCTGCAATAATAGCAATGCCAATAGCAGCTATTAGCAGACAGAGGGTTTGCAGAACATCAGTCCGAACAACTGTTTGAATACCCGATTGCTGCGTATAAGCCCATATAAGCAAAAGCACAACTAGTGATGTAGTTATGAACGGAATAACTCCATCTCCACAAATAGGCGTCACCACAAACTGGCAAAGTACTACGCATACTAAATAAAGGCGTGCTGCTGCTCCAGTGAGCTTGCTAAGAACAAAGAACAGCGCTCCCACTTTGTGCGAGCGTTTACCAAATCTTGTACTGAGATAAGCATAGATGCTTGTAAGTTGCAGTTTGTAATAAAGAGGCAATAGCACTAATGCCACGATGAAGTAGCCAACAATAAAACCCATGCACATTTGCAGATAAGTCATGCCCGTAGATGCTGCCCAACCAGGAACAGAGATGAAGGTAACGCCCGAAATGCTTGCCCCAATCATGCCAAATGCAACCATCCACCATGGCGATTGTCGCCCAGCCCTGAAAAAAGCGTTATTGCCTTGTGCACCTTTACTACTTGACCTATGCGATATGTAGAGTAGTAGCAGAAAATAAGCAGCAAGAGTTGCTAACATAAAAAATGCCGAACTCATAATTATATTAGATAAAGTTTAAAGGAAAGAAAGCAACACTGAATATAACGCATGCAACAGCTATTACAAACCACAATAACCGGGTGATAATGAGTAGGATGATGGAATACTTAATCCAGCGGTGAGCAGAATCTGAAGCCAACTCTGCATTGTCGTATTGGTGTAAACGATAGAAGGTCTTTACTCTATCGGCTTTATAAATGGCCATTGCTCCAGCCAGCATGCCTAAAATGGAACATCCCAAAACAAAACTTACGATGGTCACAATGATAGCTCCCACCATGTGGGTGTCGGGACATCCTGCAGATGTTGAAGAGTTAAAGTGGTTTTGGGCAGAATTAAAATATCTTTTAAAATCATCGTAAGCATAAGAATTGGGTGGTTCGGGAGGTTCGTTTTGGCTGTTGAATATGTACTTTAACTCGGAAACATCTTGTGCGCGTTGCCAATCGGGCATGCCCGTGCACCATACGAGTGTAGTGGCTCTTACACCATTCTCTATCAATTTGTTGGGCGATACAGGGCCTTGTTGTTTGCCATTGGCATCGATATAAAAGTAGTTGTTCATTAATCCGTTTTTATGCGTTTTTATAATAAGTAGGTGTTCAAAATTATTTATATAAATGGATTTTTTATTTTTACATTTGAAGCACTTTCTGTGGC
>DJEH01000006.1 GCA_002431845.1 Prevotellaceae bacterium UBA5903
AGAGCATTCGTCCTCACGAATAGTAACAGGAGCATTCATCGAGAGTTTGAGCACACAACTCTTCTCGCATAATGCAGGGCAAATACGTCCTGTGAACTCAGGAAAATCGTTTGTGGCGGTAAGAATTTCATACGCCATTTTCCACTCTCCTTTATAGATTGCATCTTGAAATTCGGGTGGACGATTGCCTAACGGACATGCCCAATGGCAAAAAGGTACGCCACAATCCATGCAACGCGATGCTTGTAATCGGCGGTCGCTTGTATTTAAAGTTTGTTCTACTTCGCCAAAGTCGGCTATACGTTCGTGTATTGGACGATAACCAGCCTCGCAACGTGGAATAGTGAGAAATGCTTTAGGATCTCCCATGATGTGTTTTATATATTAGTTGGCAAGAGGAGATAAGAGCAAAGCATTGAACTGTGTTTGATAACCATGCTCGCCAATATCAATTTTAACATCTAATACGTGCGTATTGAGATGCGCTTTGCTCTTAATCTCTTTGTCTGTTTCTTAAACAATATTGTATCAATAATCTCTCTGAACTTCAGCAATCTTTTGCTGCAACTTGCGCATTTGTTCTTCAGCAAGTACTCGTTTGTATTCGATAGGAGTAACTTGAATGAAATCGTCTACATAATGGTTCCAATCATCGAGCATTGTACGTGCAAGTTGTGAACCTGTGTACAAGTAATGTTGGCGAATGAGTTCGTGAAGTTCTTTTCTTGAAGCAGAGTCCTCAATGAGTGAGAGTTCTACCATTTCCATATTGCAGAAATAGTCGAAATTGTGGTTCTTGTCCCATACATAGGCCACGCCACCACTCATGCCGGCAGCAAAGTTGCGTCCTGTTTCTCCGAGCACAACTACACGTCCGCCTGTCATATACTCACAACAGTGATCGCCTACACCTTCTACCACTGCAATGGCGCCAGAGTTACGTACAGCAAAGCGTTCGCCTACCATACCATTGATGTAGACTTCGCCACTTGTTGCACCATAAAGAAGGGTGTTGCCGGCAATGGTGTTCTCTTCGGCATTGAAGTTAGAGCGGATAGGAGGCATAACTGCTATGCGACCACCACTTAATGCTTTTCCTAAATAGTCGTTTGCTTCGCCTTCGAGCTTAAAGTTTATACCATGGGTAAGGAATGCACCGAAACTCTGACCTGCAGAGCCTTTAAACTTAACGTTGATGGTTTCGTCGGGCAAACCATTTTGGCCATATTTGGTTGCTACAGCACCCGAAAGCATGGCACCTACAGAACGATCTGTATTGGCTATTGAATATTCAAGCGATACTTCCTTTTGATTGTCTAAAGCATCAGCTGCAGCCTTTATCATAGACTGATCTAAAACATCGTCAATGTTATGATGTTGTGCTGTTGTGTGGTGAATGTCGGCTTTGTTGTCAATGCGATGAAGCAAACGTCCGAAGTCGAGCGATGCGGCCTTAGTGTGTTCATCTGCTTGTCGCAAATTAATTAAATCTGTGCGACCAACAATATCGTTGAAATGGCGGAAGCCCATTTCTGCAAGATACTCACGCACCTCTTGTGCAAGGAAGCGGAAGTAGTTTACTACATATTCATAATGACCACGGAAGTGTTCACGAAGTTCTGGATTTTGAGTAGCTACGCCTACGGGACAAGTGTTGGCATGGCACTTACGCATCATAACGCAACCAAGAACTATTAGTACGGTGGTACCGAAGCCAAATTCTTCTGCACCGAGGAGTGCCATAGAGATGACGTCTCTACCTGTTTTAATCTGTCCATCGGTTTGCAAGCGTACTTGTCCACGTAAACCATTGAGTACAAGTGTTTGCTGTGTTTCTGACAAACCAATTTCAGGCGATATACCAGCATAGCGCATTGAAGAAGCAGGTGATGCACCCGTTCCGCCTTCGGCACCTGAGATGACGATAAGGTCGGCTTTGGCTTTTGCTACGCCTGCAGCAATGGTTCCTACTCCACTCTCTGCTACTAATTTAACGCTAATTTGTGCTTTAGGATTGACATTCTTAAGGTCGAATATCAACTGTGCTAAATCCTCAATAGAGTAAATGTCGTGGTGTGGTGGAGGTGATATAAGCGAGATACCTGGGATGGAATGACGGGTTTTGGCAATAATTTGATTTACCTTATAACCAGGTAATTGTCCGCCTTCTCCAGGTTTTGCGCCTTGTGCCACTTTGATTTGTATTTCTTCGGCATTAACCAAATATTCAGTTGTTACACCGAAGCGTCCAGAAGCTATCTGTTTGGTTTTGCTGCAAAGCGATATGCCATCAAACTTTTCGTGGAAGCGTTCGTTGTCTTCGCCACCCTCACCTGTATTGCTACGAGTGCCAAGTTTGTTCATTGCGAGAGCAAGTGCCTCGTGTGCCTCTTTGCTGATAGCACCAAACGACATTGCACCAGTTACGAAGTGTTTAACAATATCGTCGACAGGCTCTACTTCGTCTACAGGGATAGGATTCTTTTTAAATTCAAAGAAGTCGCGCAAGAAAATGGGTTTGGGCTTATCATCTACAAGCGATGTAAACTCTTTAAACTTCTTATAACTACCTAAACGTGTTGCTAGTTGCAAGGTTGATATGGTTTCGGGGTTCCATGCATGACGCTCACCATCTTTGCGATAACTAAAGAGACCTACGTATGGCAATAGTCCTTCAAGTTCACGATCTTTGTAGCAAGGAGCGTAACCTTCATCGTGGAATTTTTTATAGTCGCGAGCTATCTGCTCAAGATGTATACCACCAATAGTTCCTGCTGCTGTGCCAAAGTAGCTGCGTAGCAGTTCATCGCTCAAGCCGATGGCTTCGAATATCTTGGCTCCGCGATAAGAACGCAATGTGCTTATACCCATTTTTGAAAGCACTTTGTATAAACCTTTACAGATGGCCTTGATATAGTTCTTTTCAGCGGTTTCGTAGTTCATCTGCACCTCACCACGCTTAACCAAATCGTCAAGTACAGCAAATGCCATGTATGGGTTGATGGCACTTGCACCATAGCCTATCAATAAGGCTGCATGCATAACCTCACGCGTTTCGCCACTCTCAACAACCAAAGCTGTTTCCATACGTTTTTGTACAGAAATAAGATAGTGGTGCACGGCACTTACAGCCAAAAGCGATGGTATTGCAGCATGTGTTTCGTCTACACCACGGTCTGAGAGTATGATGTAGTTAATACCATCATTTACACTTTGCTCTGCCATGTGACAGAGGTTGTCTAACGCTTCTTTTAAGCCTTCAGCACCCTTTGATGCCTCAAATACCATGGGCAACTTAATGGTGTTGAAACCTTTGTAGCGTATGTTGCAAAGAATGTCGAGTTGATTGTTGGTTAGGATGGGTTCTGGCAAACGAACCATCTTGCAATGGCTTTCATTTGGCGAGAGAATGTTCATGCCCACAGCACCTACATATTCGGTAAGCGACATTACAAGTTCTTCGCGTATGGGGTCGATTGCAGGGTTGGTTACCTGTGCAAATTGCTGACGGAAGTAGTTGAAGAGCAATTGTGGACGATCTGAAAGGACAGCCAATGGAGTGTCGTTGCCCATTGAGGCAATGGGTTCGCTACCTTTTGTGGCCATAGGCGTAATGGTACGCTCAACATCTTCGCGTGTAAAGCCAAATATGCGTAGTTTCTTATCAAAGTCGTTTACAGCATTCTCAACCTTACGACCACTCTTTAGTGTGTCGAGCTCAATACGATTGGCTGATAGCCATTGTCGGTATGGATGAGCTGCAGCAAGTTGAGCCTTTAGCTCACCATCGTAGTATATATTGCCTTCTTGTGTATCAATTAACAAAATTTTTCCTGGTTGCAATCGACCTTTTTCCTTGATATCACCAGCTTCAAAGCCAATTACACCAGCTTCGGATGCTACCACCATCATGTCGTTTTTGGTGATAAGATAACGTGCTGGACGCAAGCCGTTGCGGTCGAGCATACCTCCTGCATACCTACCATCGCTAAATAATAACGCAGCGGGTCCATCCCATGGTTCCATAAGGATAGAGTGATATTCATAGAAGGCTTTGAGATCTTCTGAAATAGGATTTTTGTCGTTAAAACTTTCAGGAACAAGCATTGCCATGGCATGAGGTAAACTCAAACCAGACATTACTAAAAACTCAAGAACATTATCAAGCGATGCAGAGTCGCTCATATTAGGCTGAATAATAGGACGAATGGCTTTGATATCGCCTAATTTGTCGGTTGAAAGCACAGATTCTCTAGCTTCCATCCAAGCACGATTACCACGAATAGTGTTAATCTCACCATTGTGTGCTAACAAACGAAATGGTTGAGCTAAACCCCATGTTGGGAAGGTGTTTGTTGAAAAACGAGAGTGAACTATTGCCAAGCCACTTGTAAAATATGGCTGGGTAAGATCGGGGTAATAGTCACGCAATTGAGTTGAAGACAACATGCCCTTATATACAATGCTTTTTGAAGAAAGCGAGCAGATATAAAAGTCTTTGTTGGATACTCGTTTTTCAATTTTTTTGCGTATAATATATAGTTTACGCTCAAGTTCATCAGGTTCGCCGCCAGTGATAAATACTTGCTTTACATCAGGTTCGGTAGATAGTGCAGCCTCTCCTAATATTTCTGAATTAGTTGGGACTGTACGCAAGTGCATAAGTGACAACCCTTCGCGCTCAACCTCTTCAAGAAATATACGCAAGATTTCGCTTTGCTCATCCTCTTTTTTAGGAAGAAATACAAGCCCTGTCCCGTAATGTCCTTTTTCAGGAACAGGAATACCTTGTAAAAGAATAAATTCGTGTGGAATTTGCAGAAGTATACCAGCACCATCGCCAGTCTTGTTGTCTGCGCCTTCGGCACCACGGTGTTTCATATTTTCAAGGACCTTTAGAGCTGAATCTACCAACTCATGACTCTTGTTTCCATGAATATTGACAATCATGCCAACACCACAAGCGTCGTGCTCGTTTTCAGAGCGATATAGTCCTTCGTCAAGCCTATTTTCTAATTGCATAATGTTCTTGTATTATAAATATGCTTACTACTTGTTTTAATTATTTGCAAAAATACAACAAATCTTGCTACAAAGTGATTTTACAACGTAAAAAAATTGCAAAACATTTATTTTATTGCCTTTTTATAGCATTTTGTAATATAAACACGATAAATTGCTACATTTTGTTGTTTTATGGTTGTATGATATTATCAGTAATATGAAATAGTAATAAGTTTAAATAAGAAAATAATCAATCTCTCGGATAGCAGCAATCGGTTTCTTTAATAATAAATTCATCACAGAATGAAATATGTTCTAATTTTATTCCGCCAATAGGTTATACATTATGATAATAATATGCAAATCTTTAGACATAGCGCAGATTCTCATCACAAATTAATAAACGTACTCTGTTGACTTGTAAAAAAAATGTATATTTGCAATATCTTCTAAAAGATTACTTTAATTAATCGATAAATAAAATATTATGGAAAATCCTTCGAATGATAAAAAAAACAGTTTAAGAGGCAACAAAAACAATGGTTGTCTTATTGCAGGAATCTTGTTTGGTATATGTACAATTGCATTTTTCTGTTTTATAATATCAGCTATTACTTTTAGTGAGCGACATAATGATGAAGAAGGTTCTACAGATTCTATTATTTCATTTCAAAATGATAGTACTATTCCTACCTCTAATAATGGATGGAAATATGAAAACATTATTGAAGAAATGGACGATTCTGAAATAAGGACTGCTACGATTGTTTCAGACAACTCTGTAGACTTTGATTTCCCACACCAAGGTGGTAGTTATATGACAGCTGTTGTTAGAAAAACTAAAAAATGGGGTACTGAAGTATTCATAAGAATATCAGATGGCCAGTTTGTTTGTAGCAATTACAATGGGACAAACTATGTGAGAGTCCGCTTTGACGAAAAAGAACCCATAAGGTTTACAACGAAGGAATCATCTGATGGAAGTTCTGACATATTATTTTTAGACAATCCCCATAAATTCATAGCATTTGCTAAAAAAGCGAAACGTGTTCTTATTGAAGCTCCGTTCTATGAAGAAGGTTTCTGTGTTTTTACTTTTACTACTGATAAAAAGTTAGAATGGCAAAAATAATGTATAGATATGAATATCATTTGCTGAATGAAACTTATATAGAAAACAAAATATTATATCTTTGTGCTGGCAATAGAAACATATACATATGAAACAACCTTCTTTATTTCCAGATGATTTTTTTGAAGAACATAATGCTGCAAGCGGCAACAACGCGATTCAAAATAAACATAGTTTTAAGGCAGATTACTTGTTTGAGAGATTGGCGAAATCGTCTTTCAGAAGTAAATTCAGATTATCAAAGAAAGATATAGATTATATTAATAATAAAGGGCTTGACACAATACGCAAGCATGCTATAGATTTTGTATCAAAACGTTTAGCTCCTGCGGTAATAGTAAATGATGGCAAGCAAACACCAATGCGTGGACATCCTGTATTTATTGCTCAACATGCCACTGCATGTTGTTGCAGAGGTTGCCTATATAAGTGGCATCATATAACATCTGGGAGGCAACTTACGGAGAATGAACAACATTATGTTGTTGATGTAATAATGGAATGGATAGAAAGGCAATTAAAGCTATAATGAGCGTAATGTAAAACAAAAATAGCCCCCACTAACTTTTTTATGTTAGTGGGGGCTATTGGTTATATTTTATTACATTACTGATTTTGCTACTTCTTCGGCTATAGGCTTATCTGCATCACACCAATCAATGGTGTTTAGTTCTGATAGATTCTTCCATTGAAAGGCAGCATGCTCTTTCATCTTAAACGCTCTTGACTTTGCATTGCATAGGTAGGCTTGCATAGTTATTGAGAAATCGGGATATGCATGGCTTATCGTGACAATATGCTTTCCTACAGAAATATCATAATCCATTTCTTCAAGCAATTCACGATGTAAGGCCTGTTGTGGAGTCTCTCCTTCTTCAATCTTTCCTCCAGGAAATTCCCAACGGAAAGAAATGTAAGCATACTTCGTTTGCCCCTTTTGCATGCATAGCACCTCGCCATTGTTTTCAATAACAGCACAAACCACGTTGTAATGTTTCATATATGTTTGTATATAATTGTCAAAGTCCTTAATCCTTAGTTAGCTTCATTGCGCATTTGCATAAGCAAATCGCGTTGATGTTGTGTTAAGTTAGTAGGCAGATTAACCTTGTAAGTAATAATCAAATTGCCATAGGTACCATCAGGTTTTTGATAGCCTTTGCCACGCAAACGTATCTTGGTACCATTTTGGGTTTCGGGCTTAACCTTTAATTTCAACTTTCCGCTTTGCGTTTGTAGCAATATATCACCACCCAATAAAGCTGTGTACATATCTATTGCCACTTCTGCATGAGCATCGTATTCATTGGGATCTACATAACTTCTGCCACTTGAAAATCCGCCATGCGAAGATGCCTTACCGAACAAGTCTTCAAAGAATGATGAGAAATTTCCTCTACCGCCAGTGAATTGTGAGAAATCAAAATCTTCATCGCCATTCCCGCCGCTATAGTAAAAATGTGATCCATTGCCACCACCTGCATGACTTGCTCTTTCATAAGCATCTGCTTGTTCCCAATTCTCGCCATATTTATCATACTTCTTACGTTTCTCGGGGTCTGACAACACGGCGTTAGCCTCTTGCAAAGCTTGAAATTTTGCTTTAGCTTTTGGGTCGTCTGGGTGAAGGTCCGGGTGGAACTGTTTAGAACGTTTCAAGTAGGCCTTACGTATGTCTGCTTGTGGGGTATCCTTAGGTATACCCATAATTTTGTAGTAATCTATAAATGCCATAATCTGAATGTTTTTTAATTTTCCTCTAACAAAAAAAGTGCCATGAGCGCGTTATTCTCTTTATTTTCACTTTATTGCATTAAATCGGAGTTCATTTTTTACAATCCTATCGTTCACATGCAAGTTTTTCAGTAATTTTGTCGTTTGAAATGGTACTTGATATGACATAAGCAACTTTATGCCATATTGCACTGCCATAATATCAGCATATTACAAAATAAGATAAATATATATGTACACAGTAGAAGAATTAAATGACAAACTAATAGACCTTGCTTTTTCTGAAGATATAGGTGATGGCGACCATACTACCCTATGTTGCATTCCTGAGGATGCTATGGGTAAGTCTCGTTTGCTTATTAAGGAAGAAGGTATATTGGCAGGTATGCGTATTGCAAAAGAAATTTTTCATCGTTTTGACCCCACAATGCAAGTAGAGCAATTCATGGAAGATGGTGCGCATGTAAAGCCTGGAGATGTTCCTATGATTGTTACTGGCAAGGTACGTTCATTGCTTCAAACAGAACGTTTGATGCTCAACGTTATGCAACGCATGAGCGGTATAGCCACAATGACTAATAAATATGTTAAGCGTTTGGAAGGCACCCAAACTCGTGTGCTTGACACTCGCAAAACAACCCCTGGCATGCGAATGCTCGAAAAAGAAGCTGTTAAAATAGGTGGAGGATGCAATCACCGCATAGGTCTTTTTGACATGATATTGCTTAAAGATAACCATGTAGACTTTGCAGGTGGCATAGCCAATGCACTTGATCGTTGCGCAGCTTATCAAAAAGAGAAGGGCTTACATCTTAAGGTGGAAATAGAATGCCGCTCATTTGACGAAATCAAACAAGTTATGGCACATGGTGGCGCAGATCGCATTATGCTTGACAACTTCTCTGTAGAAGATACAAAGAAGGCTGTAGAGCTAATTAACCATCAATTTGAAACAGAATCGAGCGGTGGTATCACTTATGATACACTACGCGATTATGCAGAATGTGGTGTTGATTACATTTCTGTAGGTGCACTTACACACTCTGTAAAAGGTTTAGACATGTCATTCAAAGCATGCTAATTTTATTATAAATAAGCACTTATATAATTCAAGCAGTAAGTTGAAAATACTTGCTGCTTGATTTTTACAGTTAAATAAAATACATTTTCATAATGAATATAATATGTTCAGCTAAACGCATTGCTAGTTCGTTATTATTAGCAAGTGCTTTGCTATATTTGCCGCAACAAGCTGAGGCTTGTACCAGTTTTTTGGTAGGCAAAAAGGCTTCGGCCGATGGTTCAGCTTTTATTACTTATAATCAGGATGACTATGGTATGTTTGGACGTCTACACTACTTGCCAGCAGCCAAACATGCTGCAGGCACTATGCGCAAGGTTGTAGATGGCGATACCAATCACTACCTTGGCGAAATTCCAGAGGCGCCTTATACATACGCAGTAATGGGTTACATCAACGAGCATCAAGTAGGTATAACTGAGACTACTTTTGGGGGAAGAGAGGAACTCGTTGACCCTAAAGGTACCATCGACTATGTAAGCTTAATGACCATAGCATTGCAGCGTTCAAAAACTGCACGCGAAGCAATAAAAGTGATGACTTCATTGGTGCAACAATATGGCTATGCCTCAGAAGGTGAAAGTTTCTCTATCGCCGACCCTAACGAGGTATGGATACTCGAGATGATAGGTAAAGGTCCGCAAGAGAAAGGTACCGTATGGGTTGCTGTGCGTATTCCTGACGATTGTATAGCATGCCATGCTAATCAAAGTCGTATTCACAAATTTAATCTGAAGGATAAGCAAAACGTGATGTACGCTAAAGATGTAATTTCTTTTGCACGTAAATGCGGTTATTTTAAAGGAAAAGATGCCGATTTCTCTTTTGCTGATGCCTATGCGCCAGCCGATTTCAGCGCTATTCGTTATTGCGAAACTCGTGTATGGAGTTTCTTTAATAAATGGGTAGATGGAATGGATAAATACTTAAATTATGTAGATGGCAAACATATAGGACAAGCTGAATGTATGCCCTTATATTTTAAGCCAAAGCAAAAATTATCATTACATGACGTGATGAACTCTATGCGCGACCACTACGAAGGAACGCCATTCGACATCACCAAAGATGCGGGTGCAGGTCCGTACGATGCTCCCTACCGCCCCACTCCATTGGCATGGGAATACGAAGGAAAAAAATATTTTAACGAACGCCCCATTTCAACTCAGCAAACGGCTGGGACATACGTTATTCAGTTACGAGCAAATATGCCAAATGCTGTTGGTGGAGTGTTATGGTATGGAAACGATGATCCTAACATGGTTGCTTATACTCCTATATACTGCTCTGCAACACAGGCTCCCCAATGCTACAATCCAGCAGATGCAGATGGTGTTACCTTCTCATGGAATTCTGCTTTTTGGGTAGAAAATTGGGTATCAAACATGACATATCCTCGTTATTCTCAACTATTTCCAAGCCTTAAAGCTGCGCGTCAAGAGCTTGAAGATGAATATGCACAGAAGCAAACCGAAGTGGAACAAAAGGCTATGACCTTACTAAGAGAAGACCCTGCAAGAGCTAAAGCATACCTGACAGACTATTCTATTCAATGCGCAGACAAGATGATGGCTCGTTGGAAAAAACTTGGCGAGTATCTCATTGTAAAATTCAATGACCAAGCGGTTAAACCTGAGAAGGACGGCAAGTTTGAACTAACACCAGATGGACTTGGAAAAGCTGTTGAACGTCCTGGATTTAATGATAGTTATCGTAAAATTGTTGTGAAAGAAACTGGTGATAAATATCTTATCCCTGAAAAAAACAAATAAGATACTTCGAATCATTACAATACCATATAAGTAGGTGTTCAATTATCAAATTGAACACCTACTTACAATTTATAATAAATAGATGATTATAAACGAAATATTCTATTCTTTGCAAGGCGAAGGCTTTTTTACAGGCACCCCCTCACTGTTTATCCGTTTTTCGGGTTGCAACTTACAATGTGATTTTTGTGATACGCAGCATCAAAAAGGCACAAAAATGACAGAAGAAGAAATTGCTAACCAAGCAGCCCTATGTCCAGCCAAACATGTGGTCATTACGGGTGGAGAACCTTCCTTACAATTAACCGACACACTTGTTGAACTTTTGCATCAGCAAGGTAAATTCGTTGCTGTTGAAACCAATGGCACACACCCTCTACCCTCAAATGTTGATTGGATAACCCTTTCGCCCAAGTCGCCATTTATTCATGACAAAAAAGCCCAAGTATGCCTTAAAAAATGCAATGAACTAAAGGTAGTTTATACAGGACAATCACTACTTGATTTTTCTTATATAAAATCAGATAATTACTTTTTGCAACCTTGTGAGACAGAGAACGCAGAACAAAATGAAACCATTCTTGAAGAAACAATAGCTTATTGTTTAAGACACCCTCAATGGAGACTTTCGCTGCAAACACACAAATTGATAGGAGTAAGATAAACTGGTGTGAGATAAGTATAAAATAGCATTTCACTCTGCATTGAAATGCAAAGATAGTCCCCATATAAGCAACTTATTTTCGTTGCTTATATGGGGACTATCTT
>DJEH01000057.1:0-1120 GCA_002431845.1 Prevotellaceae bacterium UBA5903
ACATAATAAAGGGCAGGTACAATGGGCAAGCGTGCGGTGTCGGCATCAAAAGGATTATCGTTTATCATCAAGCAGTAAAGGAAGGTCTGACGCACATATTTAGGATCAACTTTGGCACCAATCTCAAATAACTGGTCCATGCTTTTAACCTCAGTGGGTTTGCCACCCGTTTTATAGTCAATGATACGCAAACACTTTGTTCCATCTGGCATAGCGGCTATATCCATGCGGTCAATCTGTCCTGCCACTTCAAAATCAATAAGCTTGCTACTATTGCCAAACGGCACCTTCAAGTGGCACGATGCGTCGTATTCAGCCGCTTTCATGGTAAAAGATAGAGCCGGCGAAGTTTGTTCCACCTTGGTGTTAGCCTCGTAGCGTAAAAGCAGTTTAATAAACTTAAAAGCAATTGTCTCTGCAAGCGAAGTGTAGGGTATTTGCTTGTCTGCAAAGGCCTTCTTAATCTCGTTTGTTATAGCAACATCGCCACTTTTTTTGAGTAATTCTGTAATTTTTTGCGGGGTTATTTCTGTATGATTTTCCCCCAATGATTGCATATAAAGCGTTTCGGCAACACGATGGAAGAGTGTGCCAAGGTCGCGTTGATCTATGATGTTGTCCGATGTCTGAGGCGTTTCGAGGTGCAACACATATTTGTAATAAAAACTTCGTGGGCAGTGGATGTAAGTGTTTAATGCAGAGGGCGAAATTTTGTGTAAGATAGGTTGCTTCGGTTCTTTGTTCTGCACCATTGGGCTGAGCGACCAATTAGGAGTTGGTTGTGGCGTGCTTTTAAGGTGTATGCGTTTGATGTTGGCAGATAGTTGAGCGTCAATAAGCAACGAGCGCATGAAACGTGACATTTCGCCCTTTTCGGTGCCTTCGGTCGAACTATTGTAAGCAAGCGTTACGCTCTTGCAACGTTGCAACAAACGGAAAAAGTAATATGCATATACCGCTACCTTGTGCACATAAGTGGTGAGCCCGTAACGTTTGCGGATAAGAAACGGAATAAACGAAGCATCTGTGGCCTTTTGTGGCAATTTACCCTCATTAACAGAGAGCATCAACACGTGGTCGAAGTCTAAGCAACGCGTTTCGAGCACACCCATTACTTGCA
>DJEH01000057.1:1208-2790 GCA_002431845.1 Prevotellaceae bacterium UBA5903
CGCACCAAACGAAAGAGAGTCTGGAGATTAATGATAGACTCATGTTGTTCGTTGCAAAGGTTGCCATCTTCAAAAAGCTGTATAAAACGAGATAGCGTGGTGTATACTTGGAAATAAGATTCTGTGTAGAGTATGTCATTCCACGAACCCTCTACCGTGTGCTCCTTTGCTTCAATAGCCTTTTGTTGCACCAGTTGTTGCAGACGGCTGAGTGTTTCAATCATCGATGAAGCCAAGGGAGACGCTGCAACAGTAGGCTTTTGTTCATCATTAGAAGTTGCACTTGCCTTTACATTAAGGTCGTATTGCATTTGCTCCATAGCTTGTGCAATACACGTGTATGCCGGTGTGTGGCTCAGCGGAAAGCCTTTTGTCACATTTACCCTATACTCTTTCTCGTTGGGCAAGGCATGTAGTACGGGTTCAAGCATATTTTCGTCGCACAAGACGATGGCGCTTCTGCTTGCTAATAGGGGAGAGAAGTGACCAGCTTCAGCCCCTAACCACTGGCGCACATATTGCGCCTGAATGGTGTTGGTATTAGCGGTAGCAAAGGTGATTTCTAAAGGAGCTTCAGCCTCACCTCGCTGCGCAAGATTGCTAAAATTAGAGGCATCCAATTCGTTTGGAAAGTTCTTCAGATTATCTCTTAAAAAAGTGCCTGCTTCAACCGACAAACTGGCTTGTGGAGCAGTGTAAAAGGTGTCATAGTCCCAAAAGAAGAGCGCCTTGCCTTGCTCTTTAAGCAAGCTAAATAGCTTTTTTTCGGCAGCATCGAGTACATTAAAGCCAACAAAAGCTATGTGTTCTATTTGAGTAGGTAGACTAATCGTTCCTTGTTCAAGCCCATCAACAACCGAGCGATATAGTTGGCCCTCGTAAGCCAAGTTTTCGCTTTCCAACTCAGCATGCAAGGCATTATATAGCGGCAATAAAGCATTCCAAAGTTTGAGATAACGTTGGCGCACCACACTACGTTCAGCATTTGCAAAGTCGCCTGCAAACCTACGGAGTTGTTCTATTTGTTCGTCTGTAAGAAACTCTTCGTCCTCGCCAATTTCTTGATACTCGCGCATATCGCGAAACACAAGAGAGGCATCTGCCATATTTTTGTCAAGATCGTCAAAGTCGGCAAGTATGCGTTCGCCCCAGCCATAAAAGTAGTCGAGAGTTTCGTCCTTACTACCAGTAATGCGCTGATAGTGCTTATATATGCGGCAAACAGTATTGATGGAGTCGTCTATCTGAGTGTCTGTGAGCGAGGTAAATAATTCGCTAATAGTCATGTATTGAGGAGCCCAAATAGGCGAACCTTGTTCAAGCAAATAACTATTAAGAAAAAGACTTGCGCGTTTATTCGGGAAGATAACCACCGTTTGGCTAAGGTTATTGCCAAAGCGCGAACGAAGGTTTTTAGCTACAAGTTGCAAGAAATATTTCATGTTGTCAATTTTAAAAGGGATGGGAGAGAAAAGCAGGTTATTATGCTAAGTAGGTGTTCAATATTATTGATATAAAAGTATCTTTTTATTTTCACATTTGAAGCACTTTCTGTGGCGCATCTTAAATGTTTGCTTTCAGT
>DJEH01000057.1:2904-7683 GCA_002431845.1 Prevotellaceae bacterium UBA5903
TATAATTTAATTTTGAATACCTACTTATTATTTCACCTCTTCGATACGTTGTTCAAACACATACCAAAGGTAGCCTTTAACGGGCTTATGCAAGAGTTGAGATAGGTGGTTCATGTATCCAAGCACTTGATAATGGTAGCTACGCTTTTCGGCACCAAACTTATAGTCTACTACGATAGCCTCATCCTTGTCCACCATCACTCGGTCGGGGCGTTGGGTAACTGCCATACCGCTATCGTTTCTATAGAGTATGCTACACTCATTAAATAGCTCGTATGTTCCGTCAAACCACGATTGCACCTCGGGCTTACTCAGCGCTTTAATAACAAAGCGCCTCATTGATAGGGCTTGTTGTCGCGTGCTGATTACACCCTCGCGCAGCAAACTGCTAAGTGCAGCATCTACATCGTTGCTTGTGTTTATACGCGAGAAAAGAGCATGATAGAGCAAGCCTTGATTGATATATTCGCGTTGTTTGAGTTGCTGTTCATAGGCTTCGCCATTGCCCTGCATTTGGTTCTTGGTGTCAGCAATAAAGTCGGTAGCTTTGCCCGATTGCAAAAAGCTAACAGCCGAAAGTCCACCATGTTGAAATGGCACAGCCACATTCATTTCATCCACTTTTTCGAATGGATTAACCGACTTTTCATGCGGTTTGGCTACATAATCCTCTAACATGCCATACTCCACAGTGGTGGCCGTAAAGGGTATATCACTTTTGCTTTTACCATAGTTATCGCTTGGTTGACGATTATTGATAAAGGCATCAACCCAGTAGAACACCGTGTTCTTATATAGCATATACGGCTTTGTGCTCCACACAAACAGATTGTTACGAGCGCGTGTAAACGCCACATAGAGCTCGTTGAGTGCATCTATGCGCATTTGCAAATGTTCCTGTTCGTAGTCTGACGCAAACGCTGAGTTCTTAACAGCTATTGGGGCGTTAAGACTGACAGGCACAATGGGAAATTTATCAAGAAGCCCACTCAGTTCTGATGTCCTATCAACACTTGGCGAACACCAAATGATGCTATCTTTACGGTCGTCTTCTGCCTTAAAATCAGCAAAGGGTATAAACACCGTGTGAGCCTCAAGTCCCTTAGCCTTGTGTATAGTCATAACCTGTATGGCATCGGAAGCACTTGTGGCTATGTGATGCTTGTATAGCGAGTCGTTCCAATAATCCAGGAAGGTAGGAATATCTGCAATATTGTCCTCTTGAAAATGCAAAACAGCATCCAAAAAATCGAATAAATATGCCGATTGATTGCACTGGCACAACCTCTCTATTGCCTGAAACTGAAGCAGTTCTGTAAAGTGTAATAATAGTTCATAGAGTGGCATATGTTGCCACGACTTCACACTGTCAGCATCTTGAAGCGTGCCCACAAACGCCTCTTTGCACGAGCTAAAAAGCCTTTTCATATCCTCATCTTCGAGGTCTGAAAATAGGTTGTGATAACTCTCTTCGCAGCAGCGTAAGGACAAGGAGTCTTGCGCATCGGCCATATATTTAAGCGCATATATAAGCGTCATTACCATGCCCGACGAGGAGTAAGAGTAAGCCTGCTCGGAGGTGATAGGCATATTGGCGTCTAAGCCAGCTATGTAGTTTACAATGCTTTCAGCTTCATTGTTTTTGCGTACAAGTATGAGCATTTCATTGTATGGCACACCTCTCTCGTGGTGCATACTGACGATAGTGTTGTAGAGTGCTTGTATACGCTCCTCAATGGTTGTACCATATTCATTCGTTTCGATGTGCACATATCCCGTTCCCTTGTTGCTGCGTGGATTTTGCTCCACATCTTGATATATACGCTCAATAAGGTCGGCATCAGTTTGCGCATCGTTACCCTCAATAGTGGGCATCATTCGCTCAGTTGTTTGTTGCCAATTGGCAGGTGGAGTCCACTCTTTACCATCGGCAAGCAAAGCTGCTTTCGTAAAGAAAGCATTGTTAAAACGCACAACCATGGGCAGACTTCTAAAGTTGTCTACCTTAGGTTCAACGCGTGCTTGCGGCATTTCGCTCTTAATGTTGAACAGAATGCTCCAATCGCCATCGCGCCAACGATAGATGCTCTGCTTCACGTCGCCAACAAGCATACTTTCGTCGCCTTGAGCCTGATTTTCAAGCAGAAGCGTCTTAAAGTTTCGCCATTGCATGTGCGAGGTGTCTTGAAACTCATCTATCATGATATGCTGAAAACTATTGCCTGCTTTTTCAAACACAAAAGAGGCATCGCTGCCTTGTACCATACGGCTAAACAAGTCGGGGGTACGAGCTAACAAAAACGTACCATTCTCACTCGTGAGATTTGTAACCTCGCTGTTAATAGCCCCTAAGAGCGCCAATGTATCGAGGTTTTGCAGGATAAGCTTACAAGTATTGTAGGCTATTTGGTTGTCACTGCAAAGACTATAATACTGCTTGAGATAGGCCGATATATCGTTAGCACCGCTTAGGTCGTCATCAGTTGGTTTGTAGGCCTTCTTAAATATAGCGGAAGCATCGCCGGCCATTTTCGCAAATGCCTTTGGCAAACCATCGGCATTAACACCCGCATCTTTTAGCTTGCTCGTGTTTGTAACAGTAGAAAAGGTACTGCTTCTCTCGCCGTTCCAATTGCGTGCAATTGTGTTGATACCCTGTATGATTTTGTCTATTTCGCTGTCGATGTCTGCAACATATTGGCGTAACGTTTGATGAATTTCGCGTAGGAGCTTGGGGTTGTTTGTCACAGCAGCTATTGTTTCTTCGTTTTGGATGTATTGGTCGCGAAATAGGTTGTTTTGGGCAAAATTCTTTAGGTCGCGGTCAATATTCCAACCCTTATCGTCGTCAATATGGCGGTCCATAAAGCCCATCACCATGTTGATTAACTCCTTGTTGCCTCGTTGATTAAGGGTAAGCAACATGCGGTCAATAGCCTGACTTATAACCAGTTTATCATCCAAATCTACCTTAAAACTTCTGCTAAGTTTCAGTTCGTGCGCCATGTTTGTAAGTAGCGACTGAAAAAAAGAGTCTATCGTTTCTACCTTAAAATGGTCGTAGTCGTGCATAATGGCATAAAGCACGTTCTGTGCCCTTTGGCACACCTCGGCAGCAGGTAGTTGGGTTTCGCGCACAACATCGTTAAGAAACCCCTTATCAAGCCCACCATGTGCCAGATTATAAAGCTGGCCCAAGATGCGATCTTTCATCTCGCCCGATGCTTTGTTGGTAAATGTTACTGCTAAGATAGACGTAAAAGCATTAGGCTTATCAGCTTTGAGGGCTAAAGATATGTATTTGAGAGCTAAAGTATAGGTTTTGCCCGAACCTGCCGAGGCGCTGTAAACTAACAAACTCATGTGATATAGAGAAGATAAATAGTGCGGAAAACAAATGAATAATGTTGCGAATGTACATAAAAATAAGGATTTTGACAACTATAGAGTGCAGTTTGTGATATAAAAAAGTGCTATATGATTGATTTACAACGAAAATGTATTTGAATTTGAAAAAAACTACTAAATTTGCAATCGTCTAAGGGATATTAACAACCTTGTCCCTGCGACAAAATGTCTAACTAACAGTTATAAAAACATGTTTGAAGAAAAAGCTGGTGAATTGGCCGGTAAAATTTGGGAAGCCCTTAATGAGGGTGGTAAACTAACAGGCAAAGAAATAAAGAAAGCTATCAAAACTCGTTCTGACAAGGACTTGTATCTTGGCCTTGGTTGGTTGCTACGCGAGGGTAAACTCGATGTAACTGAAAGCGACAAAGAAATTTCAGTTTCGCTGAAGTAAAACTTTTCATGCAAGTGTTTCTTGCCTACAATTGTCTATGTATGGCAAGATAACGATGAAGCAACTAAATGGAGGATTAACAATATAATAGCCACTTTATTGAGGGGCATTTATATTGGTAATTCTCTTTTTTTTAGGCTATTGAAGTTAGTCTATTAACATTTGTAAACTTCATTAATAGGCACTCAGAAAAAAATATTTTACGAAACTCTAAATAACGAATTTATGAAGCATTTTTATAAGATATTGATTATCAGAGAGTTTTGTTATTACAAAAATAAAGAACGAAACCTTTTATCCTTATAAAGGCTTTCTTACACCCTAAGGATACGTATCCTTAGGGTGTAAGAATACGTATCCTTAGTAGCTCATAAACGTGTTATAGCACCATAAGAATACGTATCCTTGTAGTGTAGCACCCCAATTTTATAGAGAGAATTGCCACTTTTTGCCTAAAAAACGCCCAAAATCATCTCTATTTTAAACTTTCTCAATGTCAATAAAAGTTCACGTTTTGTAGCTATTCAGCAGTAGTAAGAATGGATAGCTTCTGGCTTGCTTCTCTGTAAGATTTTGTTTGAAAAAGTTTTACCGGGCAATAATATAAAATAGAAAATAGTTTGAAAAACGCTGCAAAACAAGGTGCAGAAGTAGCAACACTTATACAAAACACGAAAGATATGACAAGAACGTATGTAGAATAGCAAATATCATTATATGTGCAACATGCAAAGAATGAAGAAAGAGGCATATTGAAAGATGTAATGGTCGTTGGTATGTCTGGAAAACACTACTAATCTTGCAATCGCTTTTCATCAGAAAGGCATTCAGGTAGGTTTTGGTAATATGGTTAAAATTTGTCACAATCAATGTATGTTGAATGCGAGCAACTATATTTCTACCTACAGTGAAAAAGGAACTGGACGTGGTGGTGGCGTTAGCATTCCCGAACTCTTGGATGTCGTTAAATCTTGGTT
>DJEH01000026.1 GCA_002431845.1 Prevotellaceae bacterium UBA5903
AGCCTATCTTATGCAAAGATAGCACAAAACGCTCTTATTTAGTAGAATGAGCACGTTATAAATTATTAAGGGTGGCTCTAAAGCATATAAAATTAGAGCCACCCTTAACATATTTATTTTACCCAACCCTTATAATGAAAGTTGCAGTTGCGCCATTCAGGATGAATGCGAACATAAGTAGTTTTGATTTTATCTTGTATCCACTTTTCGATAGCCTCGTCGCTACGTTTGTTCAGCACCTCTTCGCGCAAAGTTTGAAAGTCCTCGGTCATGCTGGCACGATGCCCTTCAATGCGCTCTTTCAGCTTTACAATAGCACACACTTCTTGCCCTTTAGCATTAGTCATGCTAAAGGCTTTTGAAATCTCTCCAACCTTTAATGTATCCACCACTTTGGCTACATCTTGTGGAAGATCTTTCATTTCGAAGCGAAGGCTAACAACACCTGTTTGCTGATTAACGTTGGCCATGAGCCCGTGATTATTGCGCGTGTCTTTATCATCCGATAAGACTTGTGCAGCCTCATCAAAAGTAAACTTACTGTTGCGGATATCAGTTGCAATAGAGTCCAAACGGAGCACGTCCTTTTCAATCTCGCTTGCTTCGATATGCGGTTTCAATAATATGTGTCGAACGTTTACTTTATCACCTTTTTTATCTATCAACTGGATGATGTGATAACCATATTCGCTGCGAACAATTTTGCTAACCTTCTTTGGGTCGTTCAACAAGAAAGCAACGTTGGCAAATTCGGGAACAAGTTGGCTACGTCCCATATAGCCAAGTTCGCCACCATTGCGTGCAGATCCATCCTCTGAATAGAACTTTGCCAAAGTAGAGAAATCAGCCTCACCACTATTTACTCTGCGTGCATACTCTCTGAGTTTGGCTTCGATACGTTCGACCTCTGCACGCGACACTTTAGGAGTAGAAGTAATAATTTGCACCTCAACTTGCGTAGGGATAAAAGGCAAGCTATCTGTAGGCACATTTTTATAATATTCGCGCACTTCGGCTGGTGTTACCTTCACATCTTTGGTGAGTTTACTTCTCACCTCATTAGCCATCATCTGTTCGCGATATTGCTTTTTAAGATTATCGCGTATTTGCGAGAGTGTACGACCATACATTTGCTCCATGGCCTCGCGTGAACCGAAAGTTTGAATTGTTTCGTTAATTCGGTTCTCTACACCTCGAATAATGTCTCCCTCGCTCACCGTTACACTATCAAGTTCTGCTTGATGAACAAAGAGTTTATTAACAGCTATCTGTTCTGGAATGGTGCAATAAGGATTGTCAATAGGCATACCTGAAGCCTCTGCCGTAATACGTGTTTCCTCCACATCCGAGAGCAATATAGGTTCGTTGCCTACCACCCAAATAATTTGATCTACAACATTTTTCTGTGCCATGCTTAGCATGGGTACAAGCGTAAATGCTGCTACGGCAAATATCTTTTTTATCATAAATTCAGTATATAGGATAAGCAAATAGCCAATTAAGCCTTAGGCTATTTGCTTAAGGTATTTCACTTTATTGTGTCAAGCACATCGTCGTTTATAGTCACAGTATATCGTTTGTGCAACTCGTCCAACCATGCCTTTTCGCGATCAGCTTGATAGTCGCTCAACACCTGTGCCTTTACGTCGAGATAAGATTTTGGTTGCTTTTGCACCTTGCCACAAACGCCACTCACCTTATAGCCCTTAGGTTGATGCACAACTTTTTTCTCTTTAAAAGCATACACATCTATCAGCGAGTTTTCGCCTTTTGAACAGAGATATGGACCGCTTACTGCCACGCTTACAGAGTCTTTATTAAACTGCTGTTGTATGGCTTTACGCCACTCGCCTTCGGCATTCTTCGTCAAGGTTTTCTTAACGTTCTTTGCTTGTTTAGGGTCCTTACAGTGATAGATAAAACCTTTAAAACGAGGCGAAGTCCATGCATAATCAGCCTTGTGATGCTTATACCATTTTTCGAGTCCTTCAGTATCAGCAGCGGCAACGTCCCACACTTGGCGCTTGCATACCTCGTAAAGCAACAAGCCATCGTGATACTCTTGAATAAGGTATCGCAGATTGGCATCGTTCTGAATATGAGCATTCATCACACTATCAAGCACAGCCTCGCGCGTGAGTTTACCATTCGATGCATCAACCATTTTCTTTATTCTATACTCTGCCGAAGCCTCATCAATGTTTTGGCGCTTGAGCATCGGAAGTATTTCGGATTTAACCTCTGCATACGAACCAAGCGGACGGCGGTCGGTCATTTTTATGATGTGATAGCCAAATGCAGATTGCACGGGTTTTGAGATTTCGCCCTTTTTGAGTGCATAAGCAGCATCTTCAAACTCCTTGACAAATTGTCCGGGGCCAACCAAAGGCAACTGCCCGCCCTTTGCGGCACTACCTGGATCCTCAGAGTATTTTTTTGCCAGTTCGCCAAAGTTTTCGCCTTTAAGCAATAGGTTGTAGATAGAGTCGGCTTTTGCCTTTATTGCTACGGTTTGTGCAGCTGTGGCATGTTGGGGCAATCGCAACAATATGTGTGCAGGTTCTATCAAGTCTTTGCCGCCAAGTTGCTTTACGGTGTTGTCATAAACCAGGTGTGCGATAGAATCGGTAAAGGTTGAGTCTATCATAAAAGGCGTAAGTTGCATATCGCGGTAAGTAAGGAACTCCTTCTTAAAGCTTGATAGAGTGTCAAGACGAGCCGTCTCTGCCGCTGCCACCTTTAGCTTATAGTTGATAAACATGGGCACATATTCCTTGAGCGTTTTCTGCTCTACTGCACCTTTCACATTGCCGTTTTTATGAAACGAGTATTCAAATTCGCTTTTGGTTACAGGCTTTCCGTTGATGATCATCAACACGGGGTCTGTAACCGATTGCGCCCCAGCACTGAGTGCCAGGGCGAAAAGGGATGCTATAACTGAAGTTTTCTTCATATACTACAATAATCTGCTGCATAACTTTCAGAAAGAGACTACAAATCCCCTTTTATGAAAGGCATAGCAACTTATGATTTTTACACTTTTAGAGACATTAAGCCTCACCTGGACGGCTGTAGTTAGGAGCCTCGCTTGTGATGGTAATATCGTGTGGGTGGCTTTCAAGTACACCTGCGCCTGTGATACGAGTAAACTTGGCATCGTGCAATTTCTCAATAGTTGCTGCACCACAATAACCCATGCCTGAACGCAAGCCACCTACCAATTGGTAAATAACCTCTTGTACGGATCCTTTATAAGGAACACGGCCTGCAATACCCTCTGGAACAAGTTTCTTAACCTCTTTTACATTGCCTTGGAAGTAGCGGTCTTTTGAGCCATTTTCCATAGCCTCAAGCGAACCCATACCACGATAAGTTTTAAACTTACGTCCGTTGAAGATAACAGTTTCGCCTGGACTCTCTTCAGTGCCAGCTACGAGCGAACCTATCATTACGCAGTAACCACCAGCGGCCAATGCCTTAACCACATCGCCCGAATAGCGCAAGCCACCATCGGCAATTAATGGTACATTGGTATCCTTTAAAGCGCATGCTACATCGTAAACAGCACTCAACTGAGGTACGCCAACACCTGCTACCACACGAGTAGTGCAGATTGAACCTGGACCAATACCCACTTTTATAGCATCGGCACCAGCATCTACCAACATACGAGCTGCATCACCTGTTGCCACGTTGCCTACAACGATATCTACGCCAGAGAAACTTGCTTTAGCTTCTTTGAGTTTTTCGATTACGAACTTTGAATGACCATGCGCTGTATCAATAACAATGGCATCGGCACCAGCTTGTATAAGAGCCTCCATACGCTGCATTGTGTCGGCTGTTACACCCACACCTGCGGCCACGCGCAAGCGTCCTTTAGCATCCTTACAAGCCATAGGTTTATCTTTAGCCTTTGTAATGTCTTTATATGTAATCAAGCCTACAAGACGTCCCTCTTTATCTACAACAGGAAGCTTTTCGATTTTGTTTTCCTGCAATATTTGTGCAGCTGCAAGAAGGTCTGTTTGCTGCGTTGTAGTAACAAGGTTTTCGCTTGTCATCACCTCATCAATGCGTTTGTCAAGTTGGCGTTCAAAGCGTAAGTCACGATTTGTAACAATACCAACCAAATGCATATCATCGTCTACTACAGGAATACCACCAATGTGATATTCGCTCATCAAGTCGAGAGCATCCTTTACCGTTTTATATCGCTTAATGGTAACAGGGGCGTAAATCATACCATTCTCGGCGCGTTTTACGATAGCTACCTGACGTGCTTGATCTTCGATGCTCATGTTTTTATGAATAACACCGATACCGCCCTCGCGGGCAATGGCTATAGCCATAGGAGCCTCTGTTACAGTGTCCATAGCAGCTGTAACAAAAGGTATTTGTAAGTCGATGTTACGCGAAAATTTCGTAGCAAGCGACACCGTACGAGGCAGTACATCAGAATAAGCGGGAACTAAAAGGACGTCGTCAAACGTAAGACCGTCCATCACAATTTTGTCAGCAATAAAATCAGAGGTCATACTATATTGGGATTTTAATTGCACGCAAAATTACAAAATTCTTTTTTAGTATGCAAAGCAGATTACTACTTTTTATTACTCTTTTTTTATTTCTCAAAAGTTTCTCAAAAGTTCGAATTTGCGATGTAGACAAACATTTCATGCCTTTGCAATAAGGGTCCTATAGCCAATGACGACCATTTCCTCTACACGAAAGACTTCGTATTTCAACTCTCCCACATTTTATATATTTATATAAGAGTCCACTTGAAAAAGTACCAT
>DJEH01000090.1:0-252 GCA_002431845.1 Prevotellaceae bacterium UBA5903
AGCGAAACTAACGACAGATACTTTACAAAGTCGTCATTAACCACCCAAGGCATAGGCATATCGCTTCAGCGCGACTTTACTCGCTTGAAAGACTTGTTCAAGATTATATATCGAAACAAGAAGCGAAGCAAATAGCAACGCATCCTCATTTGCCTGATAATCAAGCACATACAACTATCACATACGCATTTACCCAACGCATAAATGCGTATGCTTCTGCCCAACAATGCGAAAGTAGTTGGCGTATCACGG
>DJEH01000090.1:309-3777 GCA_002431845.1 Prevotellaceae bacterium UBA5903
GCGTATCATGGGCGTGATACGGTCGTATCATGGGCGTGATACGAGCGTATCGTGGGCGTGATACGCCAATAAGAAACGTATGCTTGCATACATAACCACGCACCCTTAGGGCCGAACCATACAAAAGTAGGAACTATACACACCGCCCAGCGATGGGCTTTATAACGAAAAATGCTCAAGCTACCAAAGAGGATATACACCTATCTCATACCTCTTTAGCTACTTGAGCATTTGTTTTTTTACATTGATCGCAACCATAAACATTAGGCTCGATTTTACTTATATCAGTAAAAACGAGCCTAAACGTTACATTATTTTGTTCTTAAAGATTTACTTCACAACCAATGCGCGATTAATAACATCAGACAGGGATGCAAAGTGGGCCGACGACTCGGCTGTACGGCACATACGTTGTAGTTTACGCAATTGCTGAAGCACTACGCCTGATGCAGCAGCAGTTTTGTTTGAAGTGTAATAATCAATAAGATTATCAACCAATGTGCGTTGCATAGCCATGCGATATGACGAGGGTTTAGCGCCTGTGCTGAGTTCTGTAAAAGTATTCTTTACCAATGCTGGCAGATAGTCGCTTACGGGATATGTGCTTGTGAGTCGGTTCAACATAGATGAACTTGAAAGCACATTCATTAGGCGAATGCCCCAACGATTAATAAAATCTTGTTTGCTTGGTGTGATGCGGTCCATATACGATACATCTGTGAGCCATAAAGGTTGCTTCAATATGTTGTCTGATACAAACTTAAATGCCGACTCTTGCTTAGCGCGTGGCTCGTCGGTATATACCGCACCAGCTTGATCTACCGTTTTATAGTCGCAATATACGCTGCCAATGTTTTTGATAACATGCAAACAATAGCGAGTAAACTGACTAACTACTTGATTATATACACTGCTTAAGTTGGTGCCATAAATATCACCGCTTTCGTAGGTCCACTTGGGCAGAAGTGGCAACTCTCGCTTTAGGTTGAGCATGCCGTAGTAGCTTGCCTTAACAGCATCGTCGCCCAAGTCCTCGGTTTGGCATCGAGCGTCGTTAGTAGTATTGGTCTCTCCATCGCCAAACCACAAGCGACGGTTGTTTTTGAGGCGTTCTGATGTGAGTTTTTCAAGTTCCCAATGGTCGCTCTTATCGTCGTAAGCGTTCCACATAGGTTTGTATCCCCACTCTATCGCCCAACAATCGTAGTCGCCAATACGTGGGAAGATACCCTCGCGGGGAATGCTATCTTCGGGTTGTGCCACATAGTTGAAACGTGCATAGTCCATGATGCTCGGCGTGTGGCCATGTGCCACAACAAATGCTCTTGAACGCAAACTATCGACAGGTACGGTTGAGGACGAACCAAAGTTGTGGCGTAAGCCCAGCGTGTGACCTACTTCGTGCGACGAAACAAAGCGGATAAGTTGGCCCATCAAATCAGTGTCGTACTTCATTTTTTGTGCAGCCTCATCAAGTGTGCCAGCTTGTATCATATACCAATCATGAACAAGCGTCATCACATTGTGATACCAGCAAATATGGCTTTCGAGTATCTCGCCCGAACGAGGGTCGTGTACGTTAGGGCCATAGGCATTTTCGATAGGCGAAGCCAAATAGCGTATGCACGAATAGCGTGCATCTTCCATCGACATCGTAGAGTCGTTCTCTGGCCACTCCTTTGCCATGATAGCATTTTTAAATCCAGCCTTTTCAAAAGCTTTTTGCCAATCGTTTACACCTTGTATAAGATACGGTCGCCATTGTTTAGGCGTAGCAGGGTCTATATAGTAGATGATAGGCTTTTTAGGTTCTACAAGTTCGCCACGCTTCATCTTTTCTATATCGGCACTATCTTTAGGCTCTAAACGCCAACGAGTAATGAAACGTTTTGGTTCAACACGCTGCTGATTATCAGAGAAATAAGTAAAATCGTCGGTGAAATATCCCACACGGGGGTCGAACAAACGGCGCGACATGGGTACTTTAGGTAGCAACACAAACGACACGTTGAGTCCTACAGTAGACTTGCCAGTGGCATAGGCTGAATAGTTGCTCGAACTGCTTCCAATCCATGTTTTAACAGTTCGCACCTCGGTGTTGAGAGGGAATGTTTTGATACTCTCAATATACGACAAATTAGACAAAAGCGCCTGCAATCCCATAGCTTGTTTGGCATAACGGGGCATACTGAGCGCCTCGTTATCCTCAAGGAAAAGTCCATTTACTTTTACCTTTGAAGCGTTGCCAGCTGTGCTTTCAATCTTGAGTCCGGCTATAATGGGGTCTTCGTTGCTAATGGTAATTGCACGGTTTATCTTATCTACAGAGTCGGCTGCATTGATGAGCAAACGCGAACGCATTAGCAATTTACCATCGCTTGATTTTTGAAAATAAATTGTTTGCTGATTGGCCAATTCGCCACCATATTTGCCTGTGCCAGCAGGAGTTGATGTGTAGCGTACAGTTACTAAGAATTCTCGGTTAAGCAAAGAATCGGGGATGGTAAAATAATAATCATTACCTGTTTTCGATACAGTAAATAGACCTTTCTGCGTATTAGTAGCAGATTGCGCAGGCACCGCTTTATCGTTAGCCTTGCGCTTGCGAGCCGTCATTGGCGAAACCACAATGCCCGCTAATAACAACGATAATAGATATTTATTCATTTTACTTTTTAATGTGTGTTCTTTTAGAGTAAATAAGCATCACACTTGCTCTTTGATAATCTTCATTAAGAGCAGCTATTGCATCATCACTTTCTTAAATTGTTCGTAGCCTTGATCAAGTCTGTTTAGCTCGTAATCTTGCAGTTTAAAGGATAATTGCACAGGCAAATTGCTAATGTCGAAATAGGCTTTCAAGATGCTCGTCATGCGGTATGCGCTTGCATTGTTCATGCGGAGAATAGATAGTGCAGCGGTGCGTATCTCATGCGGATCGGCCATTTTTAACATCATAAACAACTGATAATAGCATGGAATAGTTTGCGCCTTGATGAGATAGGCACTTGCCGTGCTAAGCTGGTTATTGCAGAATATACTAATTAGCATCTCCACCTCTTGAAAGGTTTTGACTAATGGCAATAAAGCCGTTAAGGTTTTGCTTCTGTCTATCGAACTACATTGTTGTGAAAATAGCTGAAGGCTTTGCTCCGATAGGTTGAGCACTCCTTTTGCATAAAGTTTATGCGCTGCCTTTAAA
Source organism: Prevotellaceae bacterium UBA5903 (assembly GCA_002431845.1). GTDB lineage: Bacteria > Bacteroidota > Bacteroidia > Bacteroidales > Bacteroidaceae > Alloprevotella. The sequence continues at coordinate 3,512 of DJEH01000090.1, forward strand.
AATGTGCCTAAGTAAGCTTTTGGCTGATAAGGTACGATGGTTAAGAAGAAAGACCAATAATCGTTATTAGAAAGAGTTGGCAGAATTTCTTCTGCCAACATATAGCCTGCTGTTCGAAAATCAGAGACCGATAGCGATTGCAAAGTGTGTAATAGCTGCTCGGCATCTTTGCGTTGAACACAATGGTTAAGTTTGTTTTTTAATATAGGATTATACCTTTTAAATGTGCTCATCTAAATTTCTTCTTAAGTAGGTGTTCAAAATTA
>DJEH01000108.1 GCA_002431845.1 Prevotellaceae bacterium UBA5903
TTAATCTCTGCAATAACACCTTGAGTTACTGCGCCTGGGAATACAAAACCACCATTATAGTCGGTGTGTTCGCCAATTAAGTTAATACGACCTGGAGAGGCATATACTGAACCAGTTGTACCATCGAAATGTTCAACGAAACGACTTCTTACGTCTTCAACAGTTAATTTCATGGGAGTAAGGATTTTATTATTGTTAGATGATAAAAGCAGTGAAAGGTTCAATCCTCTGAAGGATGAACCCTTCACTATATGAAAGTTAATTATTATTCTTCACGTTTTGTAACGCGGCTACCAATCAAAGCATAGAAGAGGAGGTATGCAGCACAAACTACGATTACCCAATATGAGGTCATATAGTCTGTAAGGTCTGCCACCCAACCTTGTATTGCAACCATAACAGCGCAACCAAATACCATTGTCATAAAGATACCCGATGCAATAGCTGTGTACTTACCAAGGCCCTCAACAGCCATGTTAAAGATACCACCCCACATAACTGAAGTGCAAAGACCAACGAGTAAGAATGCAAAGATGCCAACAGGAACGCTTTCTGTTGATACTGTGAGTGTTGCCCAATCAATTGCAGGAACACTTACTTGCATATCCTCAGGGGCATACATACCAAAGAGAACCAATACCAATGTAGCAATGCTAACAACTGTAATCTGTGTACGGCTACTTACAGAACCACCAATAGCACCACCAATAAAGCGGCCTACCAACATCATCAGCCAATATACAGCTACGATAAGACCTACTGTAGAAGCTGCCATGTTGCCACCTTGGTCTGAAGTAAGGAACTGAAGGATATATGTAGGTACACCTACCTCAATACCCATATAAAGGAAAATACCGAGAATACCTAACACAAAGTGACGATAGCTCAATGCACCCTTAATAAGCGAAGTATCAACAGGAGCTTGTTCGGGTTCTTCAATCTTAGTAAATGAAATAACGATAAATGCAATTACAAAGATTGCTAATGCAATCATCAAGGCTGGAGTTGCGTCAGAGATGTGAGCTTTAGCAGCATCGCCAATAAGTGCACCCATCAAGATGTAAACACATACAGCAGCAGATGAGTTGAACACACCACCAATTTGGATAAGTTGATTACCCTTATTGCCACCGCCACCAAGGAGGTTAAGCATTGGGTTTACAACGCAGTTAAGAATACACATTGTAAAACCGCTAATGAAAGCACCAATAAGATATACTAAGAATGCATAATCTTTGCCTACATGACCAGAAGCCCATTGTACAAGGATACCAATGATACCAATGAACAAGCCTAACAATGCAGTTTTCTTGTAACCAATCTTAGCGATAATCATACCTGCGGGTATGCCCATTACAAGATATGCAATAAAGTTACCATAGTTACCAATTTGCGCAAGTACGTTGCTCGCACCAAAGTCATTTTTAACAATGATAGCCATTGGTGAACATAGGTTAGTCACAAAGGCGATCATAGCAAAGAGGGCAATCATAACGATGATAGCACCCCATTGTTTTTTTTGATTACTCATTTGTTCGTTTTGAAAGATAAATTAATTATTGTTAGATGAATTGTTTTTTACTGCTTTCTATAAGCAGGTGCTCATAATTAAATATATTGAATTGTATCAAAGTTTTTATTTACACGTATGAGCACCTACCTATCACTTTCAAGTTAATCTTCTACACCAAACTTATAAATAGTTTTTTGCGTATAAACCTGTCCTGGTTTCAGTACTACAGGTGGGAAGTATGCGCGATTAGGACTATCGGGGAAGTGTTGTGCTTCGAAGCAGAGAGCCGAGTGCTTGCCGAAGGTTGCACCATGTTGACCTTTGTAACCATCAGCCCAATTATCTGAATAGAACTGTACGCCTGGTTCGGTAGTATATACCTCCATTGAGCGTTTACTCTTAGGTTCAACAATTTTGGCAGCGAAAGTAAGTTCACCAGGTTCGTGTTTGTTGAGTACAAAGCAATGGTCGTAACCTGCACCATTTTTGATTTGTTCGTCTGAGAAATCAGTCAAATGGTCGCCAACTGCATGGGGCGTTGTAAAGTCAAAAGGTGTGCCCTTAACGCTACGTATTTCGCCTGTAGGAATACTATTTTCGTCGATTGGAATATAGAAATCGGCATTGATTTGACAAATAACATCCTCGCACGTAGGAGTTGGATTACCAATGCCAGCTAAAGAAAAGAAGCCATGACTTGTCATGTTTACAATGGTCTTCTTGTTAGTGGTTCCCTTGTAGTCAATTTTTAGTTCGTTGTCCTCTGAGAGCGAATACATAACGGTCATTGACAATTCGCCAGGGAAACCTTCTTCGTAATAAGCTGAAACATAACGAAGAACAAGTGTGTGGTCATTGATTTGTTCAGCATCCCACACGCGTGCGTGGAAACCTGTTGGTCCGCCATGCAAGTGGTTGGGGCCGTTGTTGATAGCAAGGCTATATTGCTTGCCGTTGAGTGTAAATTTACCGTGGCATATACGGTTGCCGTAGCGACCCACCAAAGTGCTTAAGAAAGGCTCTGGCGAGCTGATACAATCATCGATGTTGTCGTGGCCTTGAATAACATTGGCATAGTTTCCGTCTTTATCGGGAACCATAATAGCTATAAGCGATCCGCCGTAATTAGTTATTGCCACTTCCATTCCGTTAGAATTGCGAAGGTAGAAGAGATCTACCTCTTTACCCTGCACTACCTTTTGGAAATCTTCTCTTTTAATTCCACATAGTGGCTTTGCTGTATTTTCCATGATAATAAACGATTAATGTTGCTAAATGCTTTTTTTACCTTGCAAATTTGCCGAAAAGATTTGGAATGCCCAAACATAATACTAAAAATTTGTTACGTTTTTTGCATATTTAATTTGCATTTTGCTATGTTTGATTTGAAAGATGCTGGATATTACGTGGTTTGCTCTTAAGTAGGTGTTCATAATTAT
>DJEH01000082.1 GCA_002431845.1 Prevotellaceae bacterium UBA5903
AATTTTGAACACCTACTTACAACGTTACTTTTTTGCCTCTTCGTTATCTGTAAATCCGTTCCAACCTTGCGCTTTGAGGTCGAACTCGTTGCCGTCGCGTGTGATGAGTTTGGTGCCAAGTTCGGGCTTAGTGATGTGGCCTATCACCTTAACATCTTCTATTTGCGCTATGCGTTCGTGGTCGGTAAGTGGAACGGTAAAGAGCAACTCGTAGTCTTCGCCACCATTGAGTGCAGCCGTGTAAACATTAAAGTTAAACTCCTCGGCTGTGACCGCTGTTTGGTAGTCAATAGGTATGCGCTCTTCGTAAATGCGGCAACCTGTGTGGCTTTGATGACAAATGTGCATGGCCTCAGACGAAAGGCCGTCGCTAATGTCCATCATGGCTGTTGGGCGGATGCCCGCCTCGTGAAGTCGGCGTATGATGTCGCGACGAGCTTCGGGCTTTAAAAAGCGTTCTATCAAGTATTCGCGCCCAGCAAAATCGGGTTGTGCAGCCGTTTCGGGATTGCCCTTTTGCGATTCAAAGATGCGCTTTTCGCGCTCCATCAACTGCAACCCCATGTAGGCAGCGCCCAAATTGCCGCTTACGCAAAGCAAGTCGGTATCGTTGGCTCCCGAACGATAAACAATATCCTCGGCCTTGGCTTCGCCTATGCAAGTGATGCTAATAGCCAAACCAGTGAGCGACGACGATGTGTCGCCACCAATGATGTCTACCCCATGACGCTCGCAAGCCAAACGTATGCCAGCATAGAGTTCGTCGATGTTTTCAACCTTTGTGCGGCGCCCCATAGCAATACTTACAAGCAGTTGGCGCGGTGTGCCATTCATGGCATAAACGTCTGAAAGGTTTACCATAGCAGCTTTATAGCCCAAGTGCTTGAGTGGGGTGTAGGTGAGGTCGAAGTGTATGCCCTCCATAAGCATGTCGGTTGTAACGAGCACACGGCGATTGTCCGAAGGGGACGAAGAGTAGTTAAGAACGGCGCAATCGTCGCCCACACCGCGTAGGGTAGAGGCGTTTTGCATCTTTAGGTCTGATGTAAGGTGGCGTATGAGCCCAAACTCTCCAAGCGTAGAAATCTCTGTCATATATACTGAATTGAAAGTTGCTCTCTTCATCCACGTTAGAGGCGAAGAGAGCAAATTGAATGTGTGTTAAGTAGGTGTAGTGACATGAGTAGTCACGATGTTTTTTTAGAAATAAAATCCAAGTCCTATGCGGGCACCCACGGTGCTCTTTTGTGAGAAGGAGTCGAGCGACATTTTGTAATAAACCGAAGGCTCAATAGTGATGTAGCGATTGATAAAAAAGGCATACCCTATCTCGATAGGTATTTGCACATCGTTGCTATTAGGGGTGTAGTGTACATAATCGGCACCTGCACCAAGGAACACACCGCATTGGTCAAAATAGTAGCGAGCAGCCACACCAAGGCTAACATCGTCAATCTCCTTAGTATGGTCGTAAGTAACGTTGCCGCGTAGCAACAAGCAGTCGGCAGCAAAGTAGCCAGCAGATAAGTCTACCCCCATACGGAACTTCTGGTTAGAACTATACGAAAGTCCGATGCCCGACAATGAGGCACCAATATACTTAGTCCCCTTTGAGAACTGTGCATTGGCAGATGCTGTTATGATGAACAACAAAAAGAAAAGAAGATATTTTTTCATGTAACGTGAGAATATGTATAATGATAAAGTTTAATTCCAATAAAATTGCTGAGCCGCAGCCTATCTTATGCAAAGATAGTGCAAGCAATGCATTACACAAAGCGTTGCTCTATGGTTTAGTTATTTTTATGATATGAAGGGCATTACTCAGCGTCAAACTGAATGTTTTTTCGGTAAACTTGTGGCGAACAACCATACATCCTTTTAAACACATTGTAAAAACCTTGACGCGAAGTATAGCCTGCCATAAAAGCCATATCCTCAATGGTCATGTGTTGGCAATTAGCAGTATGCATCATGCGCATCACACTATTCATCCTCATAAGGCTTATAAATTGGTTATATTTATAACCCGTGCATTTAAAGATGCTGGCTATAACGTATCTTCGCGGAATGTTAAGCTCTTCGGCCAATTGCGATAGGGTGTAATGAGGGCTACGATAGCGGTTTTTCTTTTTGAGATGTTTCTCTATTATCTCAAACAAATCTTCGGCACGTGTTTGGCTAAACCTCTTGCAATAGGTAGCGGTGTATGTATGTTCTGGTTCGTTCTTTTCCATAATTACAAGTTGCAAATGTAGCAAAAAAACTTCACTAAGTAAGCATATTTAAAAGGTTGATGCATTGTAGCTTTGCACCAAAAAAAAGGTTGGCTATACCTCACGATTGTGAGTGTATAGCCAACCCGTTAGCCTTAATCAGTAAATATGATTACCGATTTAAACTACCAATATAAAGTTTCTATTTAACTTCTATAGCATGAGCCACTTTAGTCTCAGAAGGAGTGAGTTTAGGCAATTCAATTTCGAGAACACCATCTTTAACTTCGGCTGCAATCTTAGTTTTGTCTACATCATCAGGCAATACCAAGGTTTGTTGGAATTTAGTGTAATTAAACTCGCGGCGTAAGTACTTCTTGCTCTTCTTTTCCTCCTTATTAGACTTTTCCATGTTGATAACCAAGTCGCCATCGTTGTTGATGTGGATGTTGAAGTCGCTCTTTGTCATACCAGGAGCTGCAAGCTCTATGGAGTAACTTTTTTCGTCCTCGGCTACGTTGATTGAAGGAGCTGTAGCGTTGGCACGTGGCATATAGTTGTTATCAAAGAAATCGCTGAATACGTTAGGAAGCCAATCTTGTGAATAATGCATTGACATAGTAAATATTATTTTAATGTTTTTATTGTTTATCAGTTGTTTATTTTTTATGTTTGCACTCGATGTTGTTCAAGTGCGAACACCCTATAAAGTGCAAAGCGCGTGCCAACGCTTTTAAAAGGTTTTTGTAAGTAATAAAGATTGACTTTTTGTCAGTGGAATATAGCGGCTGGCGAAAAAATGTCTTATATTTGCATTTGTAGGCTGACAATAATTAGTCGGTAACGAAACATTTTATCAAAATAACATATACTATTATGCTTAACAAAAAAATAGAACAAGCTCTTAACGAGCAAATAAATGCAGAATTTTGGTCGGCATACCTTTATCTTTCAATGTCTGCATGGTGTGCAGCACAGGGCAAACTAGGCATGGCCAATTGGTTTGAAGTGCAGTTTAACGAAGAGCAAGACCATGCTCGCATACTTTTTAACTACGTTATTCAGCGTGGCGGCAGAGTGCAACTAAAGCCTATTGCCGAGGTTCCAACCGAATGGCAGTCAGAGCTTGACGTGTTTCAATCTACGCTTAAACACGAACAACACGTAACAAGTTTAATCAACAACCTCTACGCTCTTACGCAAACCGAAATTGATTTTGCCACACAAAGCATGCTTAAATGGTTTATTGACGAACAAGTTGAGGAGGAAGAAAATGCTCAAAACATCATTGACAACATCAAGATGCTCGATGGCAATGGCTACGGAATGTTTATGCTCGACAAAGACCTTGCTGCACGCACCTACACACAGGCTGCTCCGCTTGCAACTAAGGCATAAATGCGGTTGATAAACATAAAAGATAAATAATTAGGTGTTCAAATTCATATCAATTAATGTTGGACATAAATTAATTTAATTTTTAACACCTACTGACAATAAAGGCCTGGCAATTATTCTATATCAGAACGATTGTCAAGCCTTTATTATATGTCGTGAGTAGTGTTAGTTGTGCTTAAAATCTTATCTCACCACTACCGGCACATATCTTGCCATCGGCTGTGTAGAGCACACCAAACTGCCCTGGGGCTATGCCTTGAACGGGTGTTTCTGAAGTAATAAGAAAACGCCCATCGGCTTGGCGCACCATGTGTCCGGGGCGCGGACGCTCTGTATGGCGAATTTTAAACAATAGGTCGGTTTCTTCGGCACCATGCCAAGGGTCGGCTGTGACAAAGTGGAAACCCGTTAGGTGAAACTCATTGCCATACAAGCCGTGACACGCATCGGTGTGTGATACGTACACGATGTTTTTTTCGATATCTTTGTCTGTAACAAACCACGGACCACCGCCTAATCCCAGACCCTTGCGTTGCCCCACGGTGTGGAACCAAAAGCCCTTATGTTTGCCAATAATCTTGCCCGTTTCGCGTTCTATTACGTTGCCTTCGCGTTCGCCAAGCAGCAGGCGCAAGTAGTCGTTGTAGTTAATTTTACCCAAAAAACAAATGCCTTGGCTGTCTTTGCGGTGAGCTGGCGCAAGGTGTTCGCGGTCGGCTATCTCGCGCACCTCGTGCTTGAGCAAATGGCCTATTGGGAAGCAGAGCTTAGATGCTTGCAAGTCGGTTAGTTGCGAAAGAAAGTCCGATTGGTCTTTCACAGGGTCGGGCGCGGGAGCTAAATATAGTTGTCCGCTCTCGTCGTGATAGGTTTGTGCATAATGTCCCGTTGCAATGTAGTCGTAGGCATAACCAGCCTTTTCTTCAAAAGCACCAAACTTAATTAGTCGGTTGCACATTACGTCGGGGTTGGGCGTTAGTCCGCGTTTTACTCTCTCTACTATATAGGCTGTCACACGATCGTGATACTCTTGTTGTAGGTCAATAATGTCGAGATGCAGACCATATCGCTTGGCTGTAAGTGTTGAGAGTTCTATATCCTCTTCGGCACTGCAACTTGTGCCTTCGCCTTGCATACCTATCTTTATATAAAACAAGTCGGGCTTTATGCCTTGCTCACAAAGCATGTGGCAAGCTACAGCACTATCTACTCCGCCCGAAATCAAAAGCGAATATTTCTTGTTATCTTGCATATATCTTATTAATGTCTACAAAGTTCTTTCTTTAAGTTGCTCTTGCGTATTGTTATGCGTTAAAAGCAAACTTTTAGGCAAAGGTACAATTTTATTTACATTTATTGAGCAGTTGGGAACATTCGCCGCATTTCAACCTTTTCATTAACTTTGCAAAACGATATATTTGGTATTAAAAATTAAATTATATCTGTATGTGTTATACATATAATTGATATGCCTTAGCACAT
>DJEH01000020.1:0-676 GCA_002431845.1 Prevotellaceae bacterium UBA5903
AAAACGGGAAAGGTAGTTGTGCACATACAATTGCAGCCATGTTACAACATCATGGATTGAAAGTGGGACTATATACTTCACCACATCTCATGGATTTTAGAGAAAGAATACGTATCAATGGACAAATGGTTCCTGAAAAGTATGTGGTGGATTTTGTTGAACACGAACGTGCTTTTTTTGAACCATTGCACCCTTCTTTCTTTGAATTAACTACTGCAATGGCACTGAAATACTTTGCAGATGAAAAGGTAGATGTCGCCGTGATAGAAGTGGGACTGGGAGGGCGATTAGATTGCACAAACATCATACATCCTTGCCTGTCAGTAATCACCAATATCAGCTTTGATCACACACAGTTTTTAGGCAATACTCTATCGCAAATTGCTGGTGAAAAGGCAGGAATTATAAAGCATGCTGTTCCTGTTGTGATTGGTGAATATGTAGCTGAAACCCGCCCTGTGTTTGCAGAAAAAGCGATGTCTGTAAATGCTCCAATTACTTTTGCAGAAGATGAGAATGAAATAGTATCTTCTGAAGTAGGAGAGGATGGCTTGCGCCGTTATGAAACAAAATCATTTGGAAGTATCATTGGCGAATTGGCAGGAGAATGTCAAGTTAAAAATACGAACACTTTGCTTTGCGTTGCAAAGAAACTTGTACCAATGTTTAAGCTTAC